>JANXWT010000068.1 GCA_025351035.1 Opitutia bacterium
CGCACATCGAGGTCATCATGCTCACGGCCTACGAAACGATCGAGACCGCGCGGCAGGCGCTCCGCCTCGGCGCGTGCGATTACCTCAGCAAGCCGTTCGATCTCTCCACGATTCGCGAAGCCGTCGCCCGCGCGCTGCACCTGCGCCGCATCTCCGACACCGTCTCCTCCACCACCGACCGCCTCAAGTCCCTCAGCGACCAGCTCAACAACACCTCGCTGAAGGAGGAAATGGCCCGCACCACAACCGAGATTTACGCCGGCGCTCTCCACGACATCAACAATCCGCTCACGGTCATCACCGGCTACGTCGAGTTGCTGAATCTCAAGCTCCAGGGCGTTGGTTCGCTCTACGGCGCCGACCTCGAGGCTGTGCGCGAGGATGTCGCTCTCCTCGCCAAGCAGGTCAACACCTGCTCCGCCATCGCTCGCCGTTACCTGCGCTTCGTCAGCAAGCGCTCGTCCACCAACCAGGAAGTCTCCGTCAACCAGGTGCTCGACGACGTGCAGACGCTCATGCGCAACCACCCGAGCATCTGCGGCGGCCACCTCGCCATCAAGCACCTCGACGTCGACACCGCCGCGCAGATCAGCGGCACCGAGCTCATCCAGATTTTGCTCAACCTCGCCGTGAACGCCTTCCAGAGCACCGAAAAATCCCAGACCGTGTGGGTCACCGCCGAGCGTTTCGACATCAAGCTGCCGACCGACACCTTCGCCGAGAATTACGACGAGCGCTTCCTCGGTCTCGACACCTACAGCAACCAGCCGCCGCTCATCGCCATCTCCGTGCTCGATCAGGGTCCGGGCATCCCGCGCGATATTTTGCCGCGCGTCTTCGAGCCCTATTACACGACCAAGACGCAGACCGGCACCGGCCTCGGCCTCGCCATCGTCTCGCGCCTCGTGAAGGCCCACCACGGCCTCGTGCACCTGAAGACGAAAGCCGGCGAAGGCACGCGCTTCACGATCTATCTCCCCGGCCGCACCGCCACCGCTTCGCAAGCGCTGTTTTGATTCGCTGTTGGCGGGAGTGAGCTTGCCCGCGGCCGGCTTCGCGGCTTCACTCCGCACGTGCTGGAAACCGCCATCGCCCTCGTCTCCGCCGCCGTCGCCGGCGCGCTCGTCTGGCTCTGGGCCAAGTCCCAGTCGGCCGCCATCAACGAACGCGCGCGCGCGCTGGCTGTTGATCTTGATACCGCCCGCACCCGGCTCTCTGAAGTCGAGATTCAAAAATCGAAAATCGAAAATGACCTGAGTGGGGAACGCGCTTCTTTCACCGCCCAACTGGCCGCAGGAGAACAGCGCCTCGTCGAACGCGAAGCTCTCGCCGCGCGTTATCTCGCCGACGCCGAGAAACTCAAAACCACACTTCAAACCGAGTTCCAAGCGGTCGCGGCAAAGTTGCTCGACGAGAAATCCGCCAAGTTCACCGACCACAACAAGACTCAAGTCGAAGCTCTCCTCCACCCGCTCCGCCAGCAGCTCGCCGATTTTCGCCAGCGGGTCGACACCGTCTACAAGACCGAAAGCGACGACCGCGCTGCGCTCAAGGCGCAGATCGAACAACTCCGCCTGCTCAACACCAACATCACCGCGGAAGCCCATGCGCTGACCACCGCCCTGAAAGGCCAAGCGCAGGCCCGCGGCGCTTGGGGCGAACTAATCCTTGAGCGTCTCCTCGAGTCAGCTGGCCTCATCAAAGGACAAGACTATCTCGCTCAGGAAACCCTCACCACCGATGACGGTCGCCGCCTGCGCCCCGATGTGATTCTGCGCCTGCCGGACGCGCGCCATTTGGTAATCGATTCCAAAGTCTCACTCCTCGCTTACGAGCGCGCCGTGAACGCCACCGACGATTCGACCCGGCTCACTGCCACAGCCGAGCACGCCCGCGCGGTGCGCACACACGTCGAACAACTCAGCCTCAAGAAATACGAAGATACCGGCCGGCTTGTCACACCCGACTATGTGCTGATGTTCGTGCCGCTTGAACCCGCCTTCACTCTTGCGTTGGAAACCGACCGTGCACTCTACGAATGGGCCTTCGACCGGCGTGTCATCCTCTGCACTGCACCCACACTACTCGTCACGCTGAAGACCGTTGCCAGCCTTTGGAAACAGGATCGCCAAACGAAAAATGTCCAAGCCATTGCGGATCGCGGCGGCGCACTCTACGACAAGTTTGCCGGCCTGATCGAGGACCTTGAATCAATTGGTCTCCAACTCGGCAAAACTCGCGAGAGCTACGACGCCGCCATGAACAAGCTAAAGACCGGCAAAGGGAACCTGCTGGCTCAAGTTGACGATCTGAAAAAACTCGGTGCCAAAGCCAAAAAATCTCTGCCCTCACCCGATGGCACAGAAGACTGACTCCCCTGACACAATCCGCCGAATTTTTCCGCACGCAGTGGCCGAATCACCCAGAGGTCATTGAACGCCGCCCTAGGATTCCCAGCCTCAGTTTCATGCATCTTTCCGCTCTCAGCATTTACCCCGTCAAATCCTGCCGCGGCTTCAGCGTGCAGTCTGCCGAACTCGACGACCACGGACTTGTCGGCGACCGCCGCTTTCTCGTCGTCAACGCCGCCGACGGCAAATTCCTCACCCAGCGCTCGCACCCGCGCATGGCGCTGATTGAGACCGCGCTCTCACGCGACTCGCTTACATTGTCATCCGCCGGCCACGGGTCCGTGACGGTGCCGTTCCGCGCCGACTTCGGCCCACGCGAAGTCACCGTCTGGAAAAACACGATGATCGCCGACGATTGCGGCGACGCACCTGCCGCGTGGCTCAGCCAATTTCTCGGCGGCTCGCTGCGCCTCGTGCACATGGGCGCACGCTATCACCGCGCCGTCTCGGTCGAGCGCGCCGGCCCGGGTCATGTCGTGACGTTTGCCGACGCCTTTCCGTTCCTGATCGTTTCCGAAACCTCGCTCGCAAACCTCAACTCGCGCCTCGACGCCCCGCTGCCGATGGATCGTTTCCGCCCCAACTTCGTCGTCACGGGCTGCGAGCCGCACGCCGAGGACACCTGGAAGCGCTACCGCATCGGCGACCTCGTGTTTCGCAACGTCGACGCCTGCGCCCGCTGCCCAATCCCGACAATCAACCAGCTCACCGCCGAGCAGGGCAAAGAGCCGCTCAAGGCTTTCGCCACCTACCGCCGCGATCCGAAGAATGGCACCAACGTGATCTTCGGCTACAACGTCGTGCATGAATCGAAGCGTGGCACCCTGCGCGTCGGCGATCCGCTCGTCCTCCTCTGATTTTTCTCATGTCCACCTCTGCGGCCCATCGTCTCCTCTCCATTCTTTTTCTCGCTCTGCTCGCCGTCGCGCCCGCGCTCCGCGCCGACGATCTCGCGCGCTGGCAGCAGCACGCGGAGAGAGTCACCATCCTCCGCGACAACTGGGGTATCCCGCACATCTTCGGCAAGACCGACGCCGACGCCGTGTTCGGCATGCTCTACGTGCAGGCCGAGGATGACTTCAACCGCGTCGAGTTAAACTACATCAACGCCATGGGCCGCCTCGCCGAAGTCGAGGGCGAGGCCGAGCTCTACCGCGACCTGCGCATGAAGCTCTTTATCAACCCGTCCGACATGCAGAAGAAATACGCCGAGAGTCCCGAGTGGCTGCGCAAACTCATGGACGCTTTCGCCGACGGGCTGAATTTCTATCTGCACACCCATCCGGCCGTGAAACCGAAGCTCATCACGCATTTCGAGCCGTGGATGGCCCTCGCTTTCAGCGAGGGCAGCATCGGCGGCGACATCGAGGACGTCGATCTCGCCGACCTCGCGCAACTCTACGGAAAAAATCTCGCGGCCCCGCGCCCCGTCGCCCGACTCACGACACCGCGCGATCCGACCGGCTCCAACGGTTTCGCCATCGCGCCGGCCAACACGGCGTCCGGTCACTCGCTGCTGCTGATCAACCCGCACACGTCGTTCTATTTCCGCCCCGAGATCCACGTCGTGAGCGAGGAAGGTCTCAACGCCTACGGTGCCGTCACGTGGGGACAGTT
>JANXWT010000134.1 GCA_025351035.1 Opitutia bacterium
CGCGGCACGATGAAGTAGGCGGCACCGAACATCATCGTCGAGAAGCAGCCGTAGAAGAGCAGCCAGTCGCGCAATTCACCGACGAGCGTGAACTGGACGAGGACGGCAAAGCTGCGAAGCGAGAGCGCGAAGTTCAGCAGCGAGGCGGCGACAAAGCCAACCAAACCGAGGAAAATGAAGCGGAGCGTCATGCTCTCTTTCAGCGCGGCGTAGCGGCCGGAGAGCGTGCCGAAGAGATTGACCGCGATAATGACGACCGGTGCGACGAGCAGGAAGTTGGCAACGGTGCCGAGGGTGGCGATCCACGAGGGCACCGGTCCGCCGATCAGCCGGCTGCCGGCGGCAAAGGCCGTGGCGATGGCCAGCCACCAGAATCCGACGGCAGCGAGGTAGTAGTTGCGGATCGGCCGGCCGAGAATCTTGGGGAGGAAATAATACGCGGCGGCGAGGGCAACGGGCAGGAACCACAGGCCGTAAAGGCCGTGGACATACCAAGCGTTCACGAGCGGCTGAAGCGCACCGCGCACGGGAGCCTTGAAGAGCATCACCTGAGCAATAGTGTAGATCCAAGGAAACCAGAAGGCCGCCCCAAGCAGATACCATTGGGAGACGTAGACGTTCTCGGTGTTGCGCAGGCTGAAGGTGGAAACGGCCCAAAGACCGATGAGCGCGTAGGCGACCAACAGGAGCACCGTGACGAAGCGCGGCATCTCGAGCAGCTCGAACGACGACGAGGCGCCGGTCATGATGCCGAGGACGCCGAGGAACACGCCGATGTTCCAGAATTTGGCGGCAACAAAGAGCCAGCCGCCGTGGCGAAGCGCGGAGGCGGAGAGGCGGGCCATCAGCCAGAGGCCGAAGCCGAACGCGGCGTTCATGCCCCAGCCGTAGACGAGGGCATTTTGCGCGGCCGGGGCGACGCGACCGTAAGTGAACCACTCGCAGCCGGCCATGAAGGCCGGCGTGTGCAACTGGATCGCAGCAATGAGCTGGAGCGCACCGCCCAAGATGAGCCACCCGAGAGCAGAGCTGAGGAAGGTGAGCACCGGCCACTTGGTGGAGGCGTCGATCTCCTGCTGCTCAAGACGATTGTTGTCGGAAGGATTCATCAGCGGAAATTACGGCTTGGCGTGCTCCTTGACGGTGAGCTCGATGGCGCGATCGATGGGCAGGCGGACGAGGCCGGCTTTTTGGTCAACCCAGCCATAGGAGGCGGCCTCGGCGGCTTCCTTGACACGGTGCTCGGCAAGGAGCGCCTGGCGGTCGGCGGGCGTCAACACACCGGCGACGGGAGCAATGCGGTAGGCGCGCGGGATGTAGACCCGGTAGGCCAGCCAGCCAAAGAGCGCGAAGGCCAGCAGCACGAGCACCGGGGTGAACACGGGCGTGCGGCGCGGGAAGAGATCGTGGGAGGGAATTGCACTCATGGGGCCGTGGCTTCGTGGTAGGTGAGCGACTCGACGATGCGCGGATCGCGGATCGGAATGAGCTTGGTCGTGGCGAAACTGCGAAGGTAGGCCCACACGCAGATCCCGCCGATGCCGACGACGGAAGTGAGCACCCAAACGAGATTCATCGAGAGGAAGGGCAGCGGTTCGCCATGGTGGTCCTTCAACGCGGGGAGGACGTTGTAGCAGATGTCGACGAGGATGATCAGGGCGATCCAGATGCTGATGAACAACGCCGGGCCGCGCGTGGACTTGCGGCGGTAAGAGAGCCAGAAGAGGAAGGGGAAAAAGAAATGTCCGAAGAGAATCAGCATGCCGACATAGAACCAGTCGCCGGTCTCGCGGATGTTATACCAGAAGGTCTCCTCGGGGACGTTGGCGTTCCAGATCAGGAAATATTGCGAGAAGGTGATGTAGGCCCAGAACACCACGAAGGCGAAGGCAAGTGCCGTGAGGCAATGGAATTGGTTGACGTTGAAAATGCCCTTGTAGTCGCCGCGCGCGTAGAGCCAGCAGGTGATGACGACGCCGAACGCGAGCGCGGCGCGAATGCAGTTCGAGAAGAACCACACGCCATACATCGTCGAGAACCAATGATACTCGAGGCTCTTCATCCAATAGATGGCGGCAAAGCTCAGCGCGAGGGCGTTGAGCGGAATGCCGAAAGCCGCGGTCCGGCGGCTCATAAACGTCCACTTCGTGTCGCCGTCGGTATCTTGGGTGAACGAGGCTTTGCGCAGCCGCGCCGAGAGCCACATCCAGACTAGGAAGAAACCCACTGTCATGCCCGTGAACATGCCGGGATTGAGGAAACTCTGCTTCTTCAAATAAAGCACATCGGTGCCGACCGTATGTCCGCCGTGAATTTCGTGGCTCAGATCCATCCACGGCCAAACGAGGCCTGGCTGCAGCCTGACGGAAATCAACAGCGGAATAAAAAGAGCGAAGAGCCAAGGAAAAGCCGCGAGACCGTGCTCAAACTGGCGGCGGATCACCACCGACCAGCCGGAATCCATGATGTGATGAATCAAGATCAACATCAGCATGCCGATCGCGACCGCTGACCAGTAGGCGATGCCGACCACGTAGGAGAGCGCGACGCCCGCCGAATTGTGCGAGACAAAGAAGCCGATGGCGGTCAGCGCGAGGCCCGCGAGGCCCGCGCCGAGGAATTTTGAGGCGAGGGCGGCGGTCGACGCGGACGTCGCGGCGGGAGAATGACTGGCGGCGGGGGAGGTCATGTTACTTCAGGTCTCCGCGTTTCTCAGGCGGCACGTCGTCGATGGTGGCATGATGCGCGCGCTGCAGAGCCCGCACATAAGCGATGACGGCCCAGCGCTCATCGGGGCCGAGTTTGTCCGCGTAAGAGAGCATGGTGTTCTTGCCGTTGGTGATCGTATTGAAAATTTCACCCTCGGCCATCGCGCGCAATCGATCGTCGTGGTAGGTCGGGGTGGCCACCATCCCGTAGGACTTGGTGATGCCGTTGCCGTCGCCGAGTGCGCCATGGCAGGGCGCGCAGTAAATCTGATAGCGGCCTTGGCCGCGAATGACGAACTCGCGCGTGACCTCGATTCCGGTGGGAAAACCGCGGGCGAAGGAGCCGTCCGCGATCTTGCCAGCGTAGCGAAAGTCGTCCGCGCGGAGGAACGCCGGATCGGCGGCTTCGGCGGAGCGGCCGAAGGGCACGGTGCCGGCAGGGATCGGGCGGTCAGCGCGGCCGTCGGCGAAAAACTTGGAGGCCGCCTGCGGCTTGTATTTGGCCTGGCGGTCCATGTCGGGGAAAACCTCGATCGGCGGCTGCGACGAGCGCAGACCGCGGAATCCCATGATGGAAATCGTCAGGACGACGAGGAAGGCGAGCATGAAGTAGGCGTAGCGCATCTTATTCCTCGAGTTCGGCGATGTCCTTGCCGCCGGCCTTCTCCAAGAGAGCGCGGGTCTGGGCGGTGTTGAATTTCGGATCGGCTGCCTCGATCACAACGTAGAAGCGGTCGTCCATGGCGCGCACGAACTGCGGGGCCTTCATCAGCGGATGGTAGTGCATCGGCAGTTTGTTCAAGATGAACATGCCGCCAATGGTGGCGAAAGCGGTGAAGAGAATCGTCAGCTCGTAGGAGACGGGGAACGCGAACATCGGACTGAAGTAAGGCTTGCCGCCGACGATGAGTGGGTAATCGAAAGCGTCGAGGAACCAGATCATGCTCATACCGGTGATGAAGCCGGTGATGCCGCCGGCGAGCGAGAAGCGCGGGACCTTCGAGCGGCGCATGCCCATGGCGGCATCGAGACCGTGCACGGGGAACGGCGTGGTGGCGTCCCACTGCGAGTAGCCGGCGTCGCGCACCTGCTCGCAGGCGTGGAAGAGCGCGGGCGTGGTGTCGAAGGCGGCGATGAGTCCGTAGGATTTTTTCATGGTCGTGCCTCCTTAGTGGTGGCCCCCGCCGTGCGGGTCAGCCTGGGGAATGACGGCCTTCACTTCGGACATCGGCATGATGGGCACAAAGCGGATGAAGAGGAGAAACAGGAACGAGAAAACCCCGAAAGTGCCGAAGAACGTGAAGATCTCCACGACACTCGGCGAGTAATAGCCCCAGCTCGACGGCAGGAAGTCGCGGG
>JANXWT010000429.1 GCA_025351035.1 Opitutia bacterium
AAGCGACACGCTCACCCCGTCGCCCGCCCCGAAGGCCGAGCGCGAGGCGGTGCCGAGCGTAGTCGCCACGCTCCGCGATTCGGTCGACGCGATGGCTCGTCTCGCCGAGCGCGGCCCCGCCCCGGCACCGAGCCCCGCGCCCGAGGCGAAGCGGGAGTGGAAAAAAGACGATCTGGTTATCAACGCGATAGACAAATCCCTCGGCATGGCGTGGCTTGTCTTGCGAGATACGCACGATGGTCGCACGTGGCAGGTTCGCTATCCGAGCGGCGAACTGGGCATCTGGACGACTGAAAACCTCAGGCCCGCGCCCGAGGTGAAGGCGATGACGGACGGCGAGCGAATGCGAAATGCGGCGCGCGTCGCCGAGCAGTTGCCGCCAGGCGCGTACTCCGAACTGGCGTCGTTCGAAAAAGCGCTCTGGGAGTCCGCCGCCCAAGCCGTCCTCGCTGCGCAGCCGAAGGGCGAGGCTGCGGAGACCGTTCCGATGATTCTCACCTGTCCGTCATGCCGTGAGCGGCATATCGACGAAGGTGACTTCGCGACGAAGGTGCATCACACGCACGCGTGCCAAGGGTGCGGCACCGTATGGCGTCCCGCAATCGTCGCAACCGTCGGCGTGCAGTTCCTGCCCGGGTACAAGAGCGCAGCCGCGCAGCCGGTCGCGAAGGTGGAGAGGGAGGTCGCTTACTGGGCAGTGCGCAGCGGCTTCGTGAAGGGCCACGGGAGGTACGCGTGCAGGCAGTCCGATGGTCCGGTCTGGACCGAAGGTTTGGGCGTGGGCGGCGTCTGCTCTATCCGCGCCGAGGCTGAGGATCTTGCGGCAAAGATGGGCGGTCAACGCCGCATCGTCCGCGTCACCCGCAAGGTGCGGCCGTGAGCGGGGCGCTCATCGAAGCCGGACGGCATCGGGGGACGCGGTGAGCGCCGCCGAGGCTCTCCCCGAGCTCCTCACGCTCGACGACGCCGCCGCGTTCCTGCGCACGTCGCGCAAGGCAGCCAAGATGATGGTCGACCGGGGGACCATGCCCGGCGTCGTGCGCATCGGCCGGCGCATCCTTGTGCGCCGCGACGACTTGCGCCGTCACTTCGGTTTGCTACCGTCCGCCCCGGCCAACGGTTCGCCGTCTCGAAAGAGCGGCTGATGATCACGATTCGACCTCGCGGGAAGCACTGGCAGTACGACATTTCGTTTCGGTGGCCCGATGGCGCGAAGTTCCGCGAGCGGAAGAACGCGCCCGTCGCCAGCAAGTCAGGCGCGCAGCGGTGGGCGGAAGCTCGCGAGCGCACGCTGCTCGCAATGGGACGAGAGGCGCACGAGGCCGCCGCCGCGCCACCGCCCGCCCCCGTTGAAGGGCCACCAACGCTCGCCGACTTCTGGCCCGTCGTCCTGCGCGACCACTACCAAGCGAACCGGAAGAAGCCGTCGACCATCGACGCCGCCGAGTCAATCTACCGCCTTCACCTCGCTCCCGAGCTCGGCGCGAAGGCCATCGACCGCATCACGACGGCGGACGTAGCGGCGCTCAAAGGCATGCTCGCGGCTCTGAGCCCGAAGACTGTGAACAACATCCTCACGGTGCTCTCGCGCGCGCTCCGCTGCGCCGTCGAGTGGGGCACGATCGCCGCGATGCCGTGCCGCGTGGGGTTCTTCAAGCCGACCGAGACCGTCATGCAGTGGTACGAGCGCGACGACTACCGGCGCCTCGTGGAGGCCACGGCGAAGCGCGCCGTTCTTGTGCTCGTACTGCTCGCGGGCGACGCCGGACTACGCCGAGGAGAGATACGCGCGCTCAAGTGGAGCGACGTCGACATGATCCGCGGCGTCCTCCACATCCGCCGTGGCATGTGGCGCGCGCTCGAGGCCACGCCGAAGGGCAACCGCGGGCGCACCGTGCCCATGACGCCAGCCCTCCAGGTCGCGCTCGCCACGCACCGCCACGCCGGTGACCGCGTGCTCTACAGCGACACGGGGCGCGAGCTCTCGAACCGCACCGTGCGCAACTGGCTCGCGGGCGCCCAGCGCCGCGCGTCGCTCGAGGCGAACGGCGGCATCCACATCTTGCGCCATACGTTCTGCTCGCACCTCGCGGCGGCGGGCGTGACGGCGAACGCGATCAAAGAGCTCGCCGGCCACGCCGACTTGAAGACGACGCAGCGGTACATGCACCTGTCGCCCGCGAACCGGTCGACGGCGATGGCGACCCTTTCCGCGTACCACGAGGGGCAGGACGCCGTGGTACCGGCTGGGAACGAGCGGTTTGCGAAGGCGAAGGAAGGTGCGCTTTGCTAGGGATTACGCGCGGATACGTTGGTGGAGGCGCCGGGAATCGAA
>JANXWT010000174.1 GCA_025351035.1 Opitutia bacterium
GCCATCCGCCGCAACCACCGCATCAAGTCTCCGCAGATTCGTGTGATCAGCCCCGAGGGCCGGCAGCTTGGCATTCTTGACACCTCGAAGGCGCTCCAATTGGCGATGCAGTTCAACCTCGACCTCGTCGAGGTCGCACCCAACGCCACGCCGCCCGTCTGCCGCATCATGGATTTCGGCAAATACGTTTACGAGGAGCAGAAAAAGCACGCGCACAGCAAGCCCGCCGCTGGCAAGATCAAGGAGATCGAATTCACCCTCCGCATCGAGCAGCACGATTTCATCACCAAGGTCCGCCACGCCGAGGAATTCCTCGACCACGGCAACAAGGTGAAACTCCGCCTCAAATTCCGCGGCCGCGAGATGGCGCACACGGAGATGGGTTTCGGCGTCATGAAGCGCGCGCTTGATGAACTCCTCAACATGGGGCACCCCGATTCCCCGCCCAAATTGAACGGCAAGCAGATCAACGTCATGCTCTCGCCGCTGCCCGCCAACAAACGCAAACCCAAGTTCCACGTCCGCGAGCAAGGCCACGTCCCGTCCGACGCGAACGGGCGCGAGGCTCCCGTGCAACCGGGAGCCGCCCCGTCGCCTTCGCCCCAGGGCTGAGCCGCGGTTCTTTCGACATGGCGCGGCCCATCGCACGCGGCCTCCTCGCCGCCGCCCTTTTCCTCGCGCACAGCACGGCGGCCGATCTCGCCCCGGTGCGCCTGCCTCCAACGCGGCCCGCCGCGCCCGTGCTCTGGCCGGTGACGCGCCTCGCCAACACCGACTACGTTAACGCGAGCGACCTCGCCGAACGCTTCGGTTTGAGAATCGAACGCGCCAGGAGCGGCTCGTTGCTGCGACTCACCGACGCGTCCGGCGTCCGGCTCGTGCTGGAGGACCACAACCGCGATTGCTACCTCGACGGGCTGCGGGTGTTTTTGGGCCTGCCGGTGCTCGGTGCCAAGGGCACGCTCTGGGTCAGCAAGATTGATGTGATCAAGCTGCTCGCGCCGCTCTTCCGTCCGATCGACCACCTTCAGTTTTTCCCCGCCAACGCGCCGCAGACCATCGTGCTTGACGCCGGCCACGGCGGCAGCGACCCGGGCAAGGAGAACAAGACCGTCGGTGTGAACGAAAAGACCTTCACCCTCGATGTCGTCCTGCGTCTGAAAAAGCTCCTCGAAGCGCAGGGCTGGCGCGTGCTGTTGACGCGCGCCGACGACACGCGGCTCGCGTCCGACCAGATCACCGATCTCCAGCGCCGCGCCGGGTTTGCCAACCAGAACCACGCTGATCTTTTCCTCAGCGTCCACTTCAACTCCGCGCCCAGCGCCATCACCGGCATCGAGACCTACACGATGGCCCCGCAGTTCATGCTTTCGACGGCGGACGACAAGAGGGACGAGATGACCGACAAGGCTTTTCCGGGCAACAAACTCGACTATGCCAACCTGCTGCTCGGCGCGCAGCTGCACCGCGCACTGCTCGCCGGGCTCAAGACGCCCGATCGTGGTTTCAAGCGCGGCCGGCTGCACGTCCTCCGCTTCATCGAGTGCCCGGGCGCGCTCGTCGAATGCGCCTACCTCTCGAGCGACGCCGAGGCCCGCCGCGTGGCCACCCCGGAATTTCGCGAGCAGATCGCGCGCGCGCTTGCGGATGGCTTGAAGAATTACTCTGCTGTGCTTGAAACCCTGCGACCCAAGCCGGTGTCTCCGGTCACACCTGCGCCCACCTCGTCCCACACTAAATGACTTCCCTGAAAACGCGACTCGCCCACTCTTGCTTTGCCGTCCTCGCGGTGGCCTTTGCTCTGCTGACCCCGGCGGCTCGCGCGTGGGATGCCGAGGGGCACCGGATTGTCAACGCGCTCGCCCTCGCCTCGCTCCCCGCGGATTTCCCGGCCTTCGTGCACGAGCCCGCCAACGCCGAACGCGTTGCCTTCCTCGCCAATGTCCCGGATCGCTGGCGCAACGTCGATCCGTGGCTGCGCCAGTCCGGCGGCAGTTGGTGCGACCATTTTCTCGACATCGAGCAGTTGGCCGACGCGGGCCTGGATGCGCACGCCGTGCCGTCGCTGCGCTACGATTTCGCCCTGCAATTCGCTGTCGGTCGCGCCACGCATCTCGACAAGTTTTCCGCCATCGATCCGCTGAAGGACGCCGACCACACACGCGAATGGCCGGGCTTCGCCCCTTGGGCCATCGCCGAATATTTTGCGAAACTCCGGTCCGCCTTCGGTTACCTGAAGGCCTACCAAGAAGCGGGCGGCACCCCCGAGGAAATCTCCAATGCGCAGGCTGACGTCGTCCATGTGATGGGCGTGATGGGCCACTATGTCGGCGATTGCGCGCAGCCGCTTCACACCACCATTCACCACGCCGGCTGGGTTGGTCCGAACCCGAACGGCTATACGACGTGGTCCGGGTTTCACAGCTGGATCGACGGTGGATTCATCGCCAAGGCCGGCATCAAGTCGGCTGAACTGACGTCCCGGCTGACCGTGCTGGAACCCCTCGGGCTCGCACCGCGCGCGGACGGACGCGATCCCGCCTTTGTCGCCGCGATGGATTACCTCATCGCGCAGAACGAACTGGTCGAGCCGCTCTACCAACTCGAGAAGGCCGGCCTCCTCGGGCACGGCGAACAGCCGATCACGCCGGAAGGCCGCGCGTTTATCGAGGACCAGTTGCTTGTGGGTGGCCGGATGCTCGGCCGTCTCTGGTTGGCGGCTTGGAAAACCGCGCCGGTCGACACCTACCTCCGCGCCCAGTTGGTCAAGCGGCCGATCGCCGCGTCCCCTGAGGCCAAGCCCGCTGCGCCGGGCGAACCGAAAAAATGAATTTTTCCACGCTGCTCTGGATCGCCCTTGGCGGCGCTGTCGGTTCAGTCGTTCGCGCGCTCGTCGGCTGGGCGCTGCCCGCGCGCTTTCCGTGGGCCACACTGCTCGTCAACGTTTCTGGATCGCTGCTCATTGGCTGGCTGATGGCGCGCCTCGGCACGGTTGAACCGGCCGCGTCAGCCCGCCTGCAAAGCCTGCTCGTCGTCGGCTTCTGCGGCGGCTTCACCACTTTCTCTACGTTCAGCTGGCAGGCTTTCGATCAGATGCTGAAGGGCCAGTGGGCCGCTGCCGCCGCCAACATCCTTCTGTCGGTCACACTCTGCCTTGTGGCCGTGTGGCTCGGCTATCGTCTCGGTCGCGTATGAAGAACTGGTTTGCTGCGCTGATTTTCCTCACCGGTCTCGGTGCCAGCCGGGCCGCGGCCGACCTGCCCGCCGGAGCCTTGGCGAAGGAGGGCGACCTCGCCGCCCGCGTCGTCATCCTCGCCAACTCGCGCGAGCCGGAGTCCGTCCGTCTCGCGGAGTTCTATGCCGGGAAGCGCGGCATCCCCGCGGCCAATATCGTCGCCCTCGACATGCCCGAGACCGAGAGCATCACCTGGCGCGAGTTCATCGACCAGGTTTACCAACCGTTGCAGGACGAGCTCGTGCGCCGCGGCTGGATCGACGGCACCGGGAGCAAGCTCCTCGACCGTTTTGGCCGCAAGCGCTACAGCATCCTCGGCCATCGCATTGCGTATCTCGTCACCTGTCGCGGCGTGCCGCTGCGCATTCATC
>JANXWT010000193.1 GCA_025351035.1 Opitutia bacterium
CGCGGCACCACGAAGAAAATCCGGCAGATCGGCGCGGAACTCGGCGTCGCCTACGTGCTGGAGGGCAGCGTGCGCCGCGCCGGCAACAAGGTGCGCGTTACCGGCCAGCTGATCAATGTCGCGACCGACGAACATGTCTGGGCCAAATCCTACGACCGCGATCTCACCGACATCTTCGCCATCCAGTCAGAGCTTTCGCGGGCCATCGCCACGGCGCTCTCCGCCGCGCTCTCGCCGCAGGAAAAATCACTCGTGGAGAGCCGGCCGACCAACAGCCTGGCCGCCTACGACCTCTACCTGAAAGCGCGGGCGTGGGACGAGGGATCCGAGCTGGATTCCAACCGGGCCCAAGCGGAAGCTTGGCTGGGCGAGGCGTTGGAACTCGATCCAACATTCGCGCAGGCGTGGGCCTTGCTCGGCGAGGTGCACACCTCCGCTTACAGCGGAAATGAGGACCGCACGCCGGAACGTCTGGCGCAGGCCAAGGCGGCGATCGACACCGCGGTGCGGCTGGCGCCGGGCGACCCGATGGTCATCGAGAGTCAGGGCAATTTCTTCTATCGGGCGTTCAAAGACTATGCGCAGGCGGCGGTGCATTACCGGCGACTGCTGGCGCTCAATCCCAATTCTACCATCGCCTATCTGCACCTTGGATTTCTCGAGCGACGGCAGAATCGCTGGCTTGAAGGGCTGGCCTATTTGGAAAAATCGGCGCAGCTCGACCCGCGCAAGGCCTCCATCGCTTGGGAGGTGGGCGACACCTTGCAGGACTTGCGGCGTTACGACGAAGCGGTGGTTGCGTTCGCGCGGGCCGCGGAGCTCGCTCCGGATAATCTGGGATTTTCGTTCGAGGTGCCAAGCGTCGCGTTCTTCGCGCGTGGCTCGACCAGTGAATTGGAAGCTTGGCTGGCGAGTCCCAAACCCGCGAAGACCAAGTCTAATTTGCTGCTCTACCGCCGCCGCTATTTTCTCCGCGTGAGCGGTGATTGGGATCGACTCGCCGAGTTTGATCGGGAGCACCCTTACCTCGAGGCGGTCGACGAACCGCGTTGGGAAAACGATGTCGATGTAGTCGGAGATTTGATCAACCACAACGACCTCGCGCTCGCCCGCGCGCGGGCGAAACAACTTATCCCCGAGCTCAACGCTCTCGTGGAAAAACAACCGACGAACGCTGGCCTGTGGCGTGGCCTCGCCCGCCTCTACTCTTACACCGGCGACCGGGATTCCGCCCTGCGCTGTGCGCGACGCATGCGGGAACTGCTGCCAGAGTCGGTCGACGCCAAGGAAGGTCCGTCCTGCAGTCGCGCCTATGCCGGGGTGCTGGCCTGGACCGGTGACAAGGAAGGGGCGATCGCCGAAGTCGCGCGGCTGTTGCGCACGCCGCGCGGAGGCAACGTGTATTTCTTCCGCGTCGCAGCCGACTATCTGCCCCTGCGCGGCGACCCGCGCTTCGAGGCGCTCCTCGCCGACCCGAAGAACAACGCCCCGCTGTTTTGAGCGATGTCCGAACCCACCAAAGCCGTCTTTCTAAGCTACGCCCGCGAGGACACGGACGCGGCGAAGCGCATTGCGGAGGCGCTGCGCGGCTTCGGCGTGGAGGTGTGGTTCGACCAAAGCGAACTGCGCGGCGGCGACCAGTGGGACACCAAAATCCGTTCGCAGATCAAGGCCTGCGCGCTGTTTATTCCCATCGTCTCGGACACCACTCAAGCGCGCGACGAGGGTTACTTCCGCTTGGAGTGGAAACTCGCCGACGACCGCTCGCACCTCATGGCGCAGGGCAAGGCGTTCATTGTCCCGGTGGTGATCGATGATACGCCGGACTCCGGCACAGCCGTGCCCGATTCTTTCAGCCGCGCGCAGTGGACCCGCCTCTCTGCCGGCGTGCCGACACCTGCGTTCATCGAGCAGGTGAAACGACTACTCGAAACTCCGAAGAAGTCGGCGGTCCAGAAAGCGGAGGACCGAGGACAAAAAATAGAAGACCGCCGCGCCGGGCAGAAATCCGTCGTGCCCGCCTGGATTTGGGTCGTGGCCGCCATCGTGATTGTCGCCGTGGTCGTGCGTGTAGTGGTCCTACGTCAGCCGGCGCCGGCTGCGCCTCCTCCGGTCGTCGCGGCGACCAAGTCGGCAGCCCCGGCTGCGATTTCCGCGCAGTCCGTCGCCGTGCTGGCTTTCGCCAATCTCTCCGACGACAAGGGCGGCGAGTTTTTCTCCGACGGCATCAGCGAGGAGCTGCTCAACGTGCTGGCCAAGGTGCCGAAGCTGAAAGTGGCGGCGCGGACCTCGTCGTTCACTTTCAAGGGCCAGAATGTGCCCATCCCCGAGATCGCCCAGAAACTCGGCGTCGCCTACGTCGTCGAGGGCAGCGTGCGCAAGGCCGGCAACAAGGTTCGCATCACCGCGCAGTTGATCAAGGCGGAGGATGGATTTCATGTTTGGTCGGAAACCTACGACCGTGAGCTAAAGGACATTTTCGCGGTGCAGGATGAGATCGCGAAGAACATCCTCGGCGGCGTGAAAGGCAGCTTGCTGGGCGAAACCGAACTGCCGCACCTGACCACGACCAAGATCGAGGCCTACACGATATACCTGCAAGCTCAGGGCGCATTCGCTAAGCGGGGCGAGATCAACCTCCGCGAGGCGATCCGCCTATTCGAGGCCGCGCTGGCGATCGATCCGGACTACGTCCCCGCGCTGGTCGGGCGGGCGCAGGCAGGTGTGGTGCTGCCCAACTATGCCTACCTGACCGGAGCCCAGGCGCGCGAAATCACGGACGGCGCGAAGCAGGCGGCGCGCCGAACCCTCCAGCTCGACCCGCAGAACGCGACGGCCCAGACGGTGATTGGCTGGGCGGCATTTCAGTTTGACTGGCGGTGGGAGGAGGGCGTGGCCACGATGCTCCGCGCCCGGGACCTCGCCCCCAACGATTCCTGGACTTGGAATGGCTTGGGCGATTGCCACCGCATGACCGGCGATCTGGTCCAAGCCTTCAAGG
>JANXWT010000437.1 GCA_025351035.1 Opitutia bacterium
TTTGGCGAGATCGGCGAGCGGGATGCGGTGGGAGTTGACGTCGGGAAACGCGGAATAGGTGCGCCCGCGTCCGGAAAAATCGGCGTAGAGTTCGATCACGTGCCCGACATCGACGATGACAAGGAACAGTGGGCTCGGTTCATCGCGGTGCAGGTGGTGCGCATACCACTCAGCTTGTTCGTAGGCACGCTGCATGGCCGCATCCCACTGTCCAGTGCCGCGGGTGACGCCGGCTTTGCGGTTCTGCTGCCCGTCTGCGTCGTCGAGCAGGAGAGAAAGTTCGTTGGGCGCCGCCTTGCGGGCGTCGTATTTCTTGGCCTCAAGCACGAAGCAGCCGCGCTTGTAGAGATGACAGCGGAGTCGCGCCGCGGCGGCAAGAGCGGAGGTGTGCGCGGGAGCTTCGGTGGGCGCTGGCAGGGAGGGTCATTGGTGGGGCCAGTGCTGTTTAATCTTTTCAATCCAAGGCGTCAGTCCGGCGCTCCGGATGGCGCTGAAACGGTCGAGGGCCATTGCCATTTGCAGGAGTTCCGGGCTGATCCAGCCGATCACGTCGAGGATGGCACGATGCCGGGCATCGAGGTCGGTCCAATGAACAATCCGCTCGTGGTGGAACACCCGGTTGCGGAGCAGACGGATTTCCTCCAAGGTGCGTTTAAGTCCCTTGCGGCTGTGCTGCGACTTGGGCAAGCACGGGAAAAGGTAGCGAATGCCGACCGGAAGATACCCGCCCCGGCGCTCGTAATGAGCTTCAAACAGGCTTGTCCAAAAGCCGAATTGCAGTTCGGCCACCACGCGCCCCGGGATCACGTCGTGCTTGGCTTCCGCGATTTTCCCTTTGGCTTTCGCGACCTCGTTTTGCCCCCAGTCAGTCAGAGGGAAAGCGGCGGCATCATACCAATCTTCACGGGCAATCTTGACCGTCAGGTGGCGGTGCAAGCTGTTGCGCAAGGCAACTTCACAGAGTTGAAGGGGCGAATAAAGGCTTTCGCAGAGCGCGAGATTCAGGAGGTAACGGGCAAGCGCGACGGTGGGGCTGGCATCGTCGGCGCCGTAGGATTCCAAACGCTCTATGGACAGCGTCGCCGCGATCTTCTGGAAAAATACCGCTTGAACTTCCCCGGGGAGCGGCCGATATTCACGGACGTAAGCCCCGAATTTCCTTCTCCCGTCCTGAGCGACGGTGCCAGGGACCGGGGTTTCTTCTTTGGCGGAGGGTTCGTCGGCAGGCATGCGACGCGGCAAAATTCATGATTCCCGCTGCGGACGGCAGCGTGCGTTGGCCCGGGGCGGTTTATGCTGCTGTGCACAGTGAGCGTCAAGGATGCAACGGCCTCACGGCCCCCTACTCTGCGCGTTCAGCGCCGCGCGGCGCGGGCGAGGCTGGCGGCGCGAAGATATTGCTGGCGGAAGTGCTCGGCGAGTTGGCGAGCGAGGATGACCTCGTCGACCTTGCTCTTGGAGTTCAGCGCCGTCTTGATGCGGCCGTTCATCTCGTCGTAGCTGATGGTCGAGACATCGCTCATCGCCGCGATGGCGTCGGCGGGCAGGCCGGCGGCAATGATTTCCTTCCACGCCGCGACGAGTTCGGGATGGGTGTCGAGGCACATGACGCGGATCACAAACGCCATTTCGCGCACGATGCCGCTCGTCCACGCGGGCTGGTAGATGAGTTGCACCGGCAAGTCGTAGGGATGTTCGTCGGGATCGGTGCGCAGGGCCCGGCGTTCGGCGGTATAGAAATCGCGGCGAATCGGCATGCGGCGGAGCGCGTAGCGTTGCGGACCGCCGGGCGTGCCGACGCGGTAGTTCCAAAGCAATTGTCCCTCCATCGACAATGCGTATTCGATGAACGCGACGGCGACGGCGCGATGCGGCGCGCCGCGCATTACCGCCATGGGATCGGACGAAAGCACCGTGCCGCCAACGGGTGAAAAATAGCCGAGCCGCGGCCGGCCATCGTGTCCGGCCGCGCCATTCGGGTCGCGCCCGTAGAAGTCGATGCACATGCCGGCGGCGGCGTTGCCCTGCGCCACGTCGATGGGGACTTTTTGCGAAGTGTCGGTGAAGTAGCGGGCGTTGGCCCCGATGCGTTGCACCATCTTCAGACCGCGCGTCCAGCCTTCGCGCACCGCCTGCAATTCGAGGCCCGCCCGGTCGCGGCCCGGGGTCGCGGCGAGCTGGTTCCATTGCTCGTGCATCTGCTGCTGGACGAGATTGTCAAACGCCTTGGCGATGGAGCTGCTCTTCGTGGGATCGCACAGCGCGACTTGGCCCTGATAACGCGGGTCCGTCAGATCAGCCCATGCGCGCGGCTCCCTTTCGATGCCGAGCTTCTTCAGCACGTCGCGATTGTAGATGATGCCGTAGCTGCTGAGCACATCGCCGACCCAGCGTCCCTGTTTGTCCCAATAATCTTCGCCGGTAAACGCCTGCGGGATGACGCTGTCGCCAAACCATTCGGGGTGCATCCGTAGAATGCCGGAGTCCACAAGCCGGCCGGCATCGGCGTGCTTGATGTAGTCTATGCTGCCGCCACCGAAAAACAAATCGATGCCGCAACTGACGTCGGAAGCAAGGAACGCCCGGCGCGCGGCCTGCGGCGGCGTATCATCGGGGGCAATCGCCGCGGGTTCAACGCGCGGGTTGGCGTAGGCGGTGAGCACCTCGTTGCTCCAGTCGCGGTGCAGCTTGTTCAGCCAGTGATTCTGGAACGCCGCTGTGTATTCCGAGTCGATGAAGCGGTTGATCTCGCTCGTGCCGCCGATCACGCGCCAGTCGACGGCGACGGTGCGGCCGGTCTTCCGCTGATACCATTCACGGAAGCCCTG
>JANXWT010000306.1 GCA_025351035.1 Opitutia bacterium
GACGACAGCGCCGCCGGTGGCGGCTGCGAAACCCGTGCGCAATGCGGCGCCCTTGCCCTGATTGCGTTCGTGGTAGAGCACGCGCGCGACCAGCGGCTCGATCTCGCGCTGCAGGATGTCCCGCGTGCCGTCATTGGAGCAATCGTCGACGACAATGATTTCCTTGTCCGCGACCGGCGAAGCGCGCACGGCATCGACGATCTGGCGGATGGTGGCCACCTCGTTGTAGCAGGGGATGACGATCGAAAGCTTCATGAACTCAGGCCGCGACGCTAGTCGCCCGCCGCGGGTTGGGAAGCATTTTCCCGACTCCGGCACGGTCAGCAGTTAGGGCAGGCACCCCGGCCTGTCCGATTGGGTGATTGACGGCAGACTCGACAGACGCGGAGGCCGGTCGCTGCGACGCACACCTGATCGCCGGCGAGGAGGATAACCTTGCGGCGGTGGCGCCCGACAGATGACATGGGGCAACGGCTCCCATTTGATGTGAATGATGTTTTTCTCCTCTGCCGCTTCGGACTGGACGCGCTGCTGACCATCGGCGCGGCTTGGCTACTCACGCGGGCCCTGCTTCCGGGCGGCGGCACACTGGAGCGACTGCTCGGCTGGGGCCTCGCACTACTGTTGATCGTCGTGGCGTCGGGCGAAGTGCTGAGCTGGTGCGGCTCGTTCGGTGCAAATGGATTTCTGACGGCGCATGCGGTCGTCTTTTTCGCGTTGGCCGGATGGCGGAGAAAATCGCTCGCCGAAGACAAGCATGCGCGACGCGAACTGGAACGGGTAGTCGCGGCCCACTTTCGCGGGAGAGATGCCGCGGCGTGGATCGCCGCCGGCCTGCTCCTGATTTTCGTGGCGCTCGCTATCCTCGCGGCGCTCGGCAAACCGGCGGTCTACGATGCGCTGACCTATCGGCTGTCGCGCATCGGGCTCTGGTTGCAGGACGGGCGTATCGCGCATTATGCGACGGACGATGCGCGGTTAAACTACATGCCGGTGGCACCGGACCTGGTGATGGCGTGGCTGCTTGGGGCGCACGGCAGCGGATTTCAATGGGTGGCGCTCGCGCAGTCTTTCGGCGGCGGCCTGCTGCTCGGTGCGACGGCGGGTCTGGCACGCTGCACGGGATTGAGCCGCGCCGCCTCGCTCGGGGCGGCGGCACTGCTGTTCGGCATGGCGAACGTCGGGCCGCAATTCACGTCGGCCTACACGGACCTGTTCACGGCCGGTGTTTTCGGGTCGTCGTTTTATCTCTGGCTGGCGGCATTGCGGCGCGGCGAAAGTTCGATGCTCGGCGGGGCGGGCGTCGCCCTTGCTCTCGGATCGAAAGGCACGTTGCTCTACCTCGCGCCGGGTGCGCTGTTGTGGGCGCTGTGGTGCGGTTGGCGACATCGCGCACCGTGGAGCGCGTGGCGAACGACTTCGCTGGCCGGTTTGCTCGTGGCCTTGCTCGTAGCCGTGCCGGGACTCGCCCGAAATTGGCAGACGTATGGCCGCCTTGTCGGGCCGGCTGAATCGGTGCGCCAACAACATGGCGGTGAATTCACGCTCACCGAGCATCGGGAAAAACTTCGGCTGAATCTGGCGACGACGTTCACGCAGCTTTTCGAGCCCAACGCGCAGCCGGTGTGGCTGCGGGCCGCCTCGCGATGCATCGCAGAATCGCTCACGGCGCATCTCCCGTCCACGGACAAATTCTCATTCGATGAACTCGACCGTCGCTCCAACGTGCAAAAGGTGCTGCGTCTGCCGGAGCCCGACGCAGATGTCGCCTCATGCGGCGGGTTGGCCGTCGGGCTGCTCGCGGCGGGATTCTTCGGGGCCCTGTTCGGCCGCAGACGTGAAGGCGCAACCACCGTGCTCGTCTGGTGCACCGGAATAGGACTCTTTGTGCTCACGCTCTACGCGCTGCTGCAATGGCACCCCTACAGCTTTCGCTTCTGGGTGCTGGTCGCGCCGTGGATGGTCGTGGTGGCCGCTTGGTGGTTGGAGTCGCTGCCGAAGCTGGCGCGCAAGATCGGTTGGATCTTCGTGGCCGTTTGCACGGCGACGATTTTCTGGAACTCCACGCTGCACACCTACCAAGCCGGCTGGCCGGCCGTCGCGCAACCTGAACGCGGACTTGGCTTCAGTGTGTTCAGTCGCGTCCGCCAGTGGACGCACACGCTCGATCCGGCCGGGACGACCTTGCATGTGGCGCTGCCGGTCAATCAGCCCCTCGCGGCGTTTGTTCGCCTGGGAGACGGCCGGCGGGTGGAATTGCAGTGCCAGTCGGCGCTACCCACGACGGCCGAGACCGCGGTGCAAAAGCTCGACGGTTGGTTGATTGTGCCGGTGAAACAATTCGCCGGACGCGAGGGGCGCGTGGAGAAACGCACTTGGCTTTTCTTTGGCGACGCGGGCAGCCCGTTCAGCCTGACGGCCTACCGGCGGCTCCGGCCTTGACGGCCCGGAAGCAGCGCGCGCATCGTGGCGGTATGCCGTCGCGTTTGCTCTCTTGGAAATCTGTCGCCGTGGTCGTTGCCGGGCTGCTCGCGGGCCTCATCGGTTTTTTCTGGCTGCGGAGCTACGGTTTCAACCTGCGGCTGGCGTTTACGGACAGTGTGGACACCCTGCGGCGACTCGGACCGCTGGCGTTTTTCACCGCCATGGCGCTGCTCCCGGCCGCGGGTTTTCCGATCCTGCTTTTGTATGCGATAGCGGGCCCGGCGTTCACGGCGACATTGGGGACCGGCGGCGTGCTCGCCGCCACTGGGGCGGCGCTCGCCGTGAATCTCGCGCTCACCTATTGGCTGGCGCGGTATGGCCTCCGGCCTTGGCTGGAAACGATGATCGCGCAGACGCGATTCAAGATCCCCGCGCTCGACGCCAACTCACACGGCGAGCTGACAGTGATCCTGCGCATCACACCGGGTCCGCCGTTCTTTGTGCAGAGTTATCTGCTCGGACTCGCCGGGGTGCGCTTTGGCACTTATTTTTTGATTTCGTGGGCGATCTGCATGAGCTACGCCACTGGGTTGATCATCTTCGGCGACGCCATCCTCCACGGCAAAGCTGGCATGATGGTGCTCGGGCTGAGCGCCTTGGTGGCGGTGTCGCTGATCATCCATTTCCTGCGTCGACGTTATGGCCAAAAAACCGCCTGAACTCCCGCTCGGCGACGATGGCCGCATCCAGACCGTCACGGAATTCACGCGACGGGTGAAGGAATTGCTCGAGGGCGGCCTGGCACCGTGCTGGGTGCGCGGGGAGGTGTCGAACCTCCGCGCACAAGCCAGCGGGCATACTTATTTTTCACTGAAGGACGCCGGGGCGCAGCTTGCTTGCGTGATGTTTCGCGGGGACGCTGTGCGGCAGAGCGTGCCGTTGCGCGACGGCCAGCAGGTGCTTGCCTACGGGCAGGTCGGCGTTTACGAGACGCGCGGCCAATACCAGCTCGTGGTGCGCGCGCTGATCGAGCACGGCGTCGGCAAATTGCAGCAGGAATTCGAGCGCTTGAAACGCCGGCTCGCGGACGAAGGGCTGTTCGCCGCCGAGCGCAAGCAGCCGATCCCGCTCCGGCCACGCACGGTCGGCATTATCACGTCACCGACCGGCGCGGCGGTGCAGGATTTCATCCGCATCCTTGAGCGCCGCGGTTGGACAGGGCGACTTGTCGTGTTGCCGAGCAAGGTGCAGGGCGAGGGCGCCGCGGCCGAGCTGGCCGCGATGCTGCGCGAAGCCGAAACGCTCGGGATTTTCGACTTGCTGGTCATCGGGCGCGGCGGCGGCAGCATCGAGGACTTGTGGGCTTTCAACGAAGAGACGCTGGTGCGCGCCGTGGCAGCGTGCGGCGTGCCGCTCATTTCGGCGGTTGGCCACGAAATCGATTTTTCGCTGTGCGATCTGGCCGCCGATGCGCGCGCGGAGACGCCGAGCGGCGCGGCGGAGTTGATCTCCAGCAACTTCCTCGCCGCCACCGAGCGCGCGGCCCAGTCGCACGAGGCGATGCTCGCCGCCGTCGACGCGGCGCTCGAACGCGGACGCGAGCGACTCGACCACGCGCGCAGCCGGCTGCGCCTGCTGTCACCCACGGCGGTCATCGAGCAAAACCAGCTTCGCGTTGACGATCTGACCAACCGTCTCGGTGCCGCGTTGCGCACCTCAGTGACCGAGCGCCGCCGGCAATGGCAGGTGGCGCACACGCGGCTCGCCGCGGCTTCACCCGAGAAGCGCGTGCAGTTGGAATCCCACCGCCTGCTGGCGTTGTGGAAGCGTCTCGAGTCCACCAGTCCGCAATCGGTGCTCAAGCGCGGCTACGCCATCGTGCGCGACGCCCAGGGCCGGCCCGTCCCGCGGGCCAAAGGGCTCGCCCCCGGTCAGCCGCTGGTGAACGAGTTTTACGACGGCGCGGTGCGGGTGAGGGTCCGGACGGAATAAACCAGCCGGGTCCGGCTCTTATTCCGGCGCGCCGACAATCCCGTGGGTTGCGCAATCGAAGCTTACACCCAGACTCTGTTCCATGAAAAGGTGGCCCATCATCTCCGCCCTTGTTCTGTCCGCCGCGATGGCGGCAATGATTATTAGCGCCCAGGACAACACCATGAAATCCGCGAACCCGAAGGAAGCCGCTCAACCTTATTGCCCGCCGGGCGAGAAATCCGCCTGCGGCCTGCCGTCGAAGGTCGTCATCGACATGAGCAGGAACCGCGTGCAGCGCACCGACGCCGAGTGGCAACGCCTGCTCACACCCGAGCAATTCAAGGTCGCGCGCCAGCAGGGCACCGAGGCGCCGTTCCGCAACGAGTATTGGGATAATCACGAGGACGGTGTCTACTTTTCCGTGTGCAGCGACACGCCGCTCTTCGACAGCCGCGACAAATTTGACTCGGGCACGGGTTGGCCGAGCTTCACGAAGGCGATCGAGCCGGCCTTTGTCGGCGAGACGACCGACACGAGCTGGGGCATGCGCCGCGTCGAGGTTCACAGCAATGTCGATGGCGGGCATCTTGGCCATGCCTTCGCCGACGGTCCGGCGCCGACGGGAATGCGCTACTGCATCAACTCCGCCTCACTGAAGTTCATGCCCCGCGCGGCCTACAACGCGTGGGTGGCGAAGAACGGCGCCGTCGCGCAGAAATAAGTCTCCTTGGGCGCAGCAAGCGGCGCCCCTACTTGGCCGGTTCTGCCGGCGGCAGTTCCGCAAGGTGCTCGGCCTTCCAGCGCATGGCGGTGAGGATGCGGGTGTAGCCGCTGGGATGGTCGAAGAAAATTTTCTCTTCCCACGGACCGGGCTTGAGCTTGCGGTATTCGGAGAGTTTGAGCGCGGTCGTCGCAAACCCATCGGGCTGGCGTGCGGCGTTGAGACCGTAATAGTCGGCTTCCTGCTCGGCCGTGCGGATGATCGTGTTGCGGATCGGGGTCGCGAAAAACATGAAGATGCTGAAGCCGGCCATGATCACCGGCAGTCCGGCGAAGTCGTCGATGCCGCGCAGACCCCAGGCCGCGCCCCACCGGCTCGACGCCCAGCCGTAGAACCAGTTGGTGAACCAGAAGCCGGCGCAAATCAGCAGCGTGAAGCTGATGACGTGCTTGTAGACGTGATTCAGCACATAGTGCCCGAGTTCGTGACCCATGACGGTCTGAATTTCACCGGGCGTGCAGCGGTTGAGCAGATTGTCGTTGAGCGAGACACGGATCGTGTTGAGCGCGCCGCTGACATTGGCGCTGATGCGCTTGGTCTGTTTCGAGGCGTCGAACTGGAGGACGTTGTCCACCGGCACGCCATTGGCGCGGGCCATCGAGAGGATCGGATCGCGGACCTTGGCGTCGGCGAGCGGCGTATATTTGTTGAACAGCGGGGCGATGAACACCGGCGCCAGCACCATGAGGAAAATCATGAAGCAGGGAGTGGCCAGCGACGCGCGCACCCACCAGCGCTGGGGCGAGCTCCGGATGCCCTTGTAGAGCAGCGAGCCGATGAGGCTGAAAACGATCATCCCGACAATCAGGCCCTTGAGCTGTTCACCGAGCCAGCCGCCGGTGGTGAGATTGGACAAGCCGAAGCGGTGCTCGCGGATGAAGCCCGTGTAGTAGTCGTTCGGCAGGTCGATGAGCGCCGACACGACGGCGAACATCGCGATGAACAGGGCTCCTTGGAGGTAGCGACTCTGGAATTTATTCTCGGCGATGTTGCGCAGTTTCTGCGGCACGCCGAATTTCAGCAGCGCGCCCGTGATGGCCAGGCCGAGCGCGAGGTTCCACACTTGGATGATGTAGCCGCCCTCGAAATAGGCGTCGGATTTCGCGCGCGCGTCGGCGGGCAACGTGGCGAGGAGTTTTTCCGTCTCGGCGACGGGGTCGAACTTGACGGGGGCGGCGTGCGCGACGAGGGCGAGGCCGCCGGCGAAGCAAAGGCAAAGCAGCAGCTTCGCCGTGAGGGAGCGGGGTGTGCGGGCATGAGGCGTTAAGACTCAATCCGCGGTGCGGTGCAAACCCGAAGACGAACAACCGGCCGGTCTACTGGTAGAGCCAGTATTTGCGGCTTTGCTGCTGGTAGATCGCGGCGCGTTCGCGCCAGTTCTTCAGGAACGACGCCACGTCGACGCGCGCGCCTTGCGCGCGCAGCGCGGCCATCCACGCGGTCGAACCGACGTGGATGTTGAACGAGCGTTGTTCGTTCGTGGTCAGCGTTGCGAATGGATTAAGGGTCGACCACGCGGCGGCTTGCCGGTGCATGTAGAACGAAAGCTCCGTCGGGTTCCATTTCTCCCAGTCAGTGACCTCGACGTAGACACCGGTGATCATCTTGCCGTCGC
>JANXWT010000375.1 GCA_025351035.1 Opitutia bacterium
CTTCCATCGCCTTGATGATCTCGTCAGGCGTCTTCTTGGGAAAACCAATGCCGCGGAACGCGAAATCTTTACCAATGCCCCACGTCCAGCCGCTCTCCTGGCAACCGAGGCCGACCATCGCGTAGCCGACTGTGGACTCGAACGACGGGATGTTGGGCGAAGTAGCGACCCAGCGGAGACCGGTCTCGGGCCAGCGCATCGCCCGCGTCCAGCCGCGCATGGGCACAACCGTGAGTCGTCCACGCTGGCGGACCTTTTCACTCACGGCGAGGACGCCCGGAGCGTTCTTGGCCATGCGGGCAAGCTCGCCCATCGTGAGCCCGTGCACATACGGCACGCGGAACGCCCCGACGCCGCTCAGCCATTCCGGGTCGAGCGGCGGACCGTCGACCTTGAGCCCGCCGAGGGGGTTCGGCCGATCAAGGACGATGACTTCGACGCCGCTTTCGAAACACGCCTCCATCGCGTAGCGCATCACGACGGTAAATGTGTAGGAGCGCGACCCGATGTCTTGAAGATCGATGACAAACGCATCCAATCCTCTCAGTTGCGCTTTGGTCGGCCGGCGATTGACGCCATGCAGCGAATACACCGGCAGTCCGGTGCGGCCGTCGGTGATGTCGGGAACATTATCACCGGCTTTGTCGGTGCCGTAGAGGCCATGTTCGGGTGCAAAAAGGGCGACGAGCTTTGCGTTTGGCGCGCGGCGCAGCACCTCGACCGTGCTCTCGCCGCGACGGTTGACGCCGGCGGCGTGCGTGAGCAGGCCGATCTTTTTTCCAGCGATGACGTCGAACTTGGCCGATTCCAGCACGTCGATGCCCAGCATCACCGGCGCGAGGTTTGGCGCAGGGATCGCCGGTGCGGGTTTCGCGGCCGAGGGGAGGCTGGTCGCGGTGGGGGTGCGCACCGGTGCGGGTCTGCTCGTGCAACCTTGGGTCAAACCGACGATTCCCGTCGCGGAGGCGGCGATGGCGAAGACGGTGAGCAGACGGCGGAGCACGGAGTGGATTTGTGCGGAGCGCGCGCGGCTTGGCGAGGAGAAAGGCATCACAAATCACTGTTGAGAAAATTCAGAATACACGCCGCACTGCGGCGGCGAGCAACTCTGCGGTGCGCGGCAACGCCTCGGCGAGCGGCAGGTCCGCCGGCGTGATGGCGTGAAACAAAGCGTCAGCTTCCACGGCGAGACTGCCGGCGAAAACATGCGCCGGTTTGCCGAGCCGACGCGCTTCACCTACGAGGGAACCGGGGCCTTTGCCGCCGAGCGACGTGGCGTCGAACCGGCCCTCGCCGGTCAAAATCAGATCGGCGGCGGCGATCCGCTGCGGAAGGTCGAGCCAATCCGCAACGAGGTCGAAGCCTGCCACGAGTTGTGCGCCGCCAACAACCATCAGGCCGAACGCGAGGCCGCCCGCCGCGCCGGCACCGGGTGTGTCGGTGAGCGAGAGCGGCCGGCCGCACGCCTTGCAAAACAGCGCCGCTATCCGCGCCATCGCGGTGTCCATTTTTTCGACCTCGGCTCGCGGCAGTCCTTTCTGCGGACCAAACGTCGCGGTCGCGCCGCGCGGCCCGAGCAGTGGATTGGTGACGTCGCACGCGATGAACAGCGGGGGGAGGTCGATTCGGCCCTCGATACGGACGATGCGGTCCCATGTTGCCGGGGTCGGCACGGCGATGGCCGCACCGCTCGGGTCGAGAAATTTCAGACCGAGCGCCGCGAGTGCGCCAAGTCCTAGATCGTTCGTCGCGCTCCCGCCGACGCCGAGCAAAAGCGCATCGACTCGGGTCGCGGCAGCACGGAGCAATTCACCGGTGCCGAGGGTCGTTGCGTGCCACGGGTCGCGTTGGCCGGGACCAAGCAGTTCGAGACCACTGGCCGACGCCATGTCAACGAGCGCGAGCGTGCCGTTTGTCAGGAGGCCGAGGCGTGCGCGGGCCGCAGGGAAAATCTTGGCATACGCGACCCGGCCAAAGTGTGCGCCGACTGGCGCTCCGCGCGGCCCGGTGACTTGGTGCGCGCACAATCCGCCGCCGGCGGCCTCGGTGAGTGTTTCGCAAAATCCGTCGCCGCCGTCGGTGAGCGGACAGAGGTCAAGTTCCCAGGCGGGATGCTTGGCGCGCAGTGCGGCCGCGGCGGCCTCGCAGGCGGCGCGGGCACCGAGCGCGTGCTTGAATTTGTCAAAGGCGATGAGGGCGCGCATCGCAGGGAACAGCCTTACGCCTTTTGCGCGCGCCGGGTCGCGGCCGCTCGCGCGAGCTGCTCCAGCACGGGCACGGTCTCGGCGAACGACAGGCAGGCGTCGGTGATGCTCTGGCCGTAGGTGAGCGGGCGTCCGGTTTCGAGCGGCTGGCGGCCGGCGACCAGATTGCTCTCGAGCATGAAGCCGATGATGGCGCGCTCGCCGCCCGCGACCTGCGCGGCGACCTCGGCGGCAACCGGCACCTGCTGCTCGAATTTTTTTCGGCTGTTGCCGTGGCTGCAGTCGATCAGGACGTTGGCCGGCACATTGGCGGCGATGAGGAGCTCGCGCGCTTTCGCGACGGACTCGCGGGAAAAATTCGGGCCCGTCGCGCTGCCGCCGCGGAGCACGAGGTGGCATTGGTCGTTGCCGGTGGTGGCGAGGACGGCGGGTGCGCCCTCGCGCGTGAGCGAGGGAAACCAGTGCGGGTGTCGCGCCGACACGATGGCGTCGACCGCGACCTGCAGGTCGCCGTCAGTGCGATTTTTGAAACCGACCGGCATCGAGAGCCCGGAGGCGAGTTCGCGGTGGATCTGGCTCTCGGTCGTGCGCGCGCCGATGGCGGACCACGAGACGAGGTCGGCGTAGTATTGGCCGAGCGTCGTGTCGAGAAACTCGGTGCCGACGGGCAGGCCCGCGGCGTTGATGTCGAGCATCAGCTTGCGCGCGAGGCGCAGGCCGGTGTTGACCTGGAAACTTCCGTCGAGCTTCGGGTCGTTGATCAGGCCCTTCCAGCCGACGACGGTGCGGGGCTTCTCAAAATAAACGCGCATGACCACGACAAGATCGGACGCGAAGCGGTCGGCGACCGTCCTAAGCTGACGAGCGTAGTCGAGCGCGGCGGCGGGATCATGGATGGAGCACGGACCGACGACGGCGAGCAAGCGGTCGTCGCGGCCGGCGAGGATCTCGCCGATGGCGCGGCGGGTGGTGTGCACGAGTGAAGCGCCCGACTCGGTCAGCGGCAGATCCTCCTCAAGGATGGCGGGCGAGAGCAGCGGGCGGGCGGTGCGGATGCGAAGATCGGCAGTCGGCTGGCGCATGGTGGAACGCCGGATTGAACGCACGCCGCCGGAAATTGCACGGAGATTTTCGCCTCGCACGGACGGCGTGACCCGCAAGGCTCCCGGCGATGCTCTCTCTCTGTCAGCACGGCTATGAGTCCCTCCTTGCGCGCGAGTTGGGTGAGACCGGCTTGGTCGCGGTGGAGACCGGGCCGGGTTGGGTGCGCGCTGACCTCGTGGGAGGCGATGCGGTGAAGCACTCGCTCGGCGAACTTTGTTTCCCGTCGCTGACGATGCTCGCGCCGCGCGAACTGAAGGGCGAGGCGGTCAACGCACTCGCGCAGCAGCTGGCGGAATATTTTTCCGAGAGCCTGCGCGGCGAGCGGCTCGACGCGGCGTGGCCGTGCTTCTTCCACACCGTGCCGGAAGTGCCGGGGCTCGGCCGCCGCGCGACCGCGGTGGAGAAAGCGTTCGGCGACCTGCTGAAGAAAAAACTTTCGCGCGTCGCTAAGCTCGCGACGCCGGAGTTGCCGCGCGGCGCGGGCAAGGCGCGGGGGCTGTTTGTGTTTTTCGCGGATTTCGGGCGCGTCTTCGCGGCGCGCGAGGCGTGGCTCGGCGGGCAGCGCCGCATGGCCGACGACGAGCGCGCGCCGTCGCGCTCCTACCTGAAAGTCGAGGAGGCCTACATCGTGCTCGGCCGCGAGCCGCTGGCGGGCGAGACGGTCGTCGATCTCGGCGCGGCGCCGGGCGGCTGGAGTTTCAGCGCGGCGAAACGCGGCGCGAAAGTCATCGCGATCGACAACGGCCCGCTGAAAGGCGGCGCGTTCCAGCACCCGCAGATCGAGCACCGTTGCGAAGACGCTTTTATTTTTCGTCCGGCGCAAGACGAGGTGTTCGACTGGCTCTTCTGCGATCTCGTCGAGGAGCCGCACCACGTGATGCAGAACATCGTCGCGCCATGGCTCGGCGGCAAATGGTGTCGGCAGTTCATCATCAACCTGAAATTTGGCCACGTTGACTCGCTTGGCCTGCTGGCCGAGGTGCGCGCACCGAACTCGCCGTTCATGGCGCACGCGGACAAGCTGCGCATCCGCCATCTCTATCACGACCGCGAGGAAATCACCCTCGTCGGAGAAGTCCGCTCATGAAACCACCCTTTGCCGCCAAGTCCAAGGAACTCAACGTCTGCGGCTGGCAGGCCGTGTCCATGCTGTTCGCGCAGCATCCGGACGAAATCCGGCGGCTGTTCTTCGACGCGCAGACGGGCAAGCGCGCGGGGCCGCTCTGCAGCTACCTCGCGACGCACAAGAAAATCTACCGGCAGGTCGACGTCGCCGAACTCGCGAAAGTCGCCGGCACAATCCACCACGGCGG
>JANXWT010000448.1 GCA_025351035.1 Opitutia bacterium
AAAGGCAAAGAGTTTTGCTGATTTTGTCGAGACTATAATTCCCGAATTATTGACCCTAATTTACCCCAGATCCGTGGTCAAAATCGCCATCACAGGCCGGTCCACCGAACGCTCAAAATCCCTCTTGCTCAAAGCCAAGCGCGATTCCTCAATGGCCGGATGGACCTTCCGTTCAACGTCGCCAGTCATCTTGATGCGAGCATTCGGGCCGCCGCCGCCCAGCTCGGTTTGGCGGAGCGCGGCTTCCAGCCCGAAGTGCGCGTGGCCGACCCGGCGCACGGCGATTTTCAAGCCAATGGGGCTCTTGCTTTCGCCAAACGCGAAAAACAAAACCCGCGCGCCCTGGCCCAGCAAATCGTCGACCGACTCGCCGACTTGACCGGTGACTTCGAAATCTCTCTGGCCGGTCCTGGATTCATTAACTTCCGTCTGAAGCCGGCCGCACTTCTCGCTTGGCTGCGCGCGTATGATACCGAGGATCACCTGCAAGCGGGTGCCGCCAGCGCGCGCGCCGGCCACACTTGGATCGTTGACTACTCCTCGCCCAATACCGCGAAGCAAATGCACGTCGGCCATCTGCGCTCAGCCGTGATTGGCGAGGCGATCTGCCGGCTGCTCGCGTTCAGCGGCGCGCGCGTCATCCGCGACAACCATATCGGCGACTGGGGCACGCAATTCGGCAAGCTCATCTGGGCTTACAAACGCCACCTCAACGCCGCCGCCCTCGCCGCGGAACCGCTCGAGGAATTCGAGCGCCTCTACAAACTCGGCCACAACGCCGCCGACGCCGACCCCGCCGTCCTCACCGAGGCACAGCAGGAGCTCGTGAAGCTCCAGAACGGCGACGCCGAAAATCTCGCCGTCTGGCAGCATATCAACGACGTATCGCTCGCCGCGTTTCAGAAGATTTACGACCAACTCGGCATCAAGTTCGACGTCACGCTCGGCGAGAGTTTCTACAACGACAAGGTCGACCGCATCTACCGTGAGCTCACCGACTGCGGCCTCGCGGAGGAGAGCAAGGGTGCCCTCGTCGTCTTCCACCCGGAGCATCCGCGCTTCAAGACGCAGCCCTTTATCGTGCGCAAATCCGATGGTGCTTCCAACTACGCATCCACCGACCTGGCGACCGTGCTCTACCGCTCCGAGCACTTCAAGGTCGACGGCGCGGCCTATGTGATCGACTTCCGCCAAAGTGACCATTTGCAGCAACTTTTTCTCACGGCGCAAAAATGGTTTGCGAAAACCGGCCGCAAACTGCCGCAACTCGAGCACGTCGATTTCGGCACCGTCCTCGGCGAAAACAACAAGCCACTCAAGACCCGCGACGGCGAAAACATCCGCCTGAAGGCGTTGCTCGACGAAGCGCGCGAACGCGCCTTCGCGCTCGTCAGCGCGAAGAGCCCTGATTCACCCGAAACCGAGCGCCGCGCCATCGCCGACGTTGTCGGCGTCGCCTCCGTGCAATACGCCGACCTCTCGCAAAACCGTTCCAGCGACTACGTCTTCGCCTGGGACAAGATGATCTCGCTCGAAGGCAACACCGCCGCCTACCTCCTCTACGCCGTCACCCGCATCAGCAGTATTTTCCGCAAAGCCGGCGGCGACGCGGTGGCGGTCGCCGCCACCGCGCCCGAGTCTGCCGCCGAGATCAATCTCGCGCGCAAACTTGTGAAATTCGCCGACGCCGTGCAACTCGCCACCAACGCCCTGCGTCCGCACTACCTCAGCACCTATCTCTACGAACTGGCCGGCGACTTCAGCACGTTCTATGGGGCCGACAAAGTCATCGTCGATGATCCCACGGTCCGCGCCCGTCGTCTGCTGCTCTGCCACCGCACGCGCCTGGTGCTCGTGGCCGGCCTGCAGCTGCTCGGCCTGCGCACGCTCGAGCGCATGTAACCGATCCGAGAACTGTAATTCACTCTTGCCGTGCCCATGGCCGGCCCCAACATATCCGGCACCATGTCGAGCGGCGCTTCTTCCCCTTCCGGTCCTGAATTCTACGTCCGCGGGGCGAACGATACGGAAGCCCGTGGCCCCTTCTCACTCGAGCAACTCACCTCCCTCGCCGAAGCCGGCCAGGTGACGGCCGACACTTTTTACTATGAAGCCGCCAAGGAACAGTGGCTCACCCTCGGCTCCAGCGAGGAATTGAAGGTCCTCCTCTGGCCCGAGAAAAAGAAAATCACTTTCAAGGCCAAGGAAATCAAGTCGCTCAACGTCGAACGCGAGGGGGACAAGCCGATCACCGTCCAGGATTTTCTCGACGCCGCCGAGGGCAAGACCGACGAGACCAAGGACAAGTCCGACCCCGAAGTCATTATGATGAAAGCTGCGATCTGGGGCACGCGCACCGCCGCGTTCACCTGCCTCATCAGCGGCGTCGCACTCGTCATCCCCGGCATCGACGCCATCATCTCGCTGGACCCTGTCAGGATTCTCGCGCAACCCTACGTGCTGCTCGGCGTCGGTGACGTCGTGCTCGGCGTCCTGCTCTTGCTTGGTGTCATCAGCCTCTACCCGCTGGTGCGTTTCCGCGCCGTGTTTGGACTGGGCTTTCTCGGCTTTCTCTTCTGGACCAGCGGCCAAAACACCGCGCTGGCGGCCGTTTCCGCGGGCGCAGTCGGGCTCTACTTCAGCACGATTTGCCTCAGCTATGTTTCGCTGGCAATCGCGGCGATCTTCGGCCTCGGTGGTGTCATCGCCCTCGCCACCCTGTCGTTCTCCTGAACAGAACCGTGGCCACCGTTCGCCGCTGTCAGCGCCCGCGATGAGCTTTCTGTCTCCCCACCTCGCCCGGCTGCGCCGGATCTGGACGCACGACATCTGGCTGGCGGTGAATGCCCGCGATCGCTCGTTGCGCGGCCGCAGCTTCACGGCGCTGCGGTTGTTCTCGATCACGCTCTCCGGCCTGCACGAGCTGAAAGTCGCGGCGCGCGCCGCGGCTCTCAGCTACAGCTCGATGCTCGCACTTGGCCCGCTTGTCGCCATCTCGGTCCTCATCGCCGGTCTCGCCCTCAGTGATCGCGACCCCGCGCTGATGGCGCGCAACCTCAATCAGGTCATCGGCTTCATCGCCCCGCAAGTCCGGCAGTTTGATGGCGCCAATCCCGTCGGCTCCGCGCCGGTTGATTCCCCGCAAGCCGAACTCCACGCCGAGGGGACGCCGCCGCCGCCGGCCAAATCCGCCGTCGCCCCGGCCGATCCCGAGCTGGTGCAGCTGATCAGCAATTTCATCGCGCGCAGCCGCTCTGGCACCGCCGGCGCCATCGGCCTCTCGATCTTGCTGTTGATCGTGCTCCAGCTTTTTTCCAGCGTGGAAAACACTTTCAACGACATCTGGGGCGTGCGCCGCGGCCGCAGTTGGATGTCGCGCATCATCTATTACTGGGCGGCCGTGTCGCTCGGCGCCGTCCTCTTCTTCGCGTCGTTCACGCTGCTCTCCGCCGGACCGATCATCCAGTTGTTCATCGCCAAGCTACCGCTCGCCGCCGGCCTCAAGGCACTCTACCGCTGGATGCTCCCCGCGCTCTCGGCCTCGCTGCTCGTGGTCATTCTCACGATTTTCTACCGCATCGTGCCGAACACCCGCGTGCGCTGGCGCGCGGCGTTCATCGGCGCCCTCATCGTCGCCGCCCTGCTGTTCCTGAACAACTATGTCGCGTTCCTCTATTTCAAGGGCGTCCTCCGCAACAAGAGCCTCTACGGCTCCGTCGGCATTCTGCCCATCCTCATGGCGGGCCTGTATATTTTCTGGTTCATCGTGCTCGTTGGCGGACAGATTACCTACGCGCTTCAAAACATCCACTACCGCAGCAGCCAGGCCGTGTGGCACAATATCAACGAGACTACGCGCGAAAGCCTCTCGCTCCTCGTGCTGCTCATCACCGCCCGCCGTTTCAAGGACTGCCAGCCGCCCTGCTCCGGCAGCCAGCTCTCGCACCTCGTGCGCGTGCCCACGCAGATTCTCAACGAGTCGCTCAATCGCCTCTGCGACCTTGGTCTCATCGCCATGCTGCCGCCCGCCGCCGGGAACGACCCCAACGACCACCGCTACCAGCCCGCCCGGCCGCTCGACCGCATCACGCTCACCGACTTCAAACACCTCTTCGAAAATTACGGCGAGAATCCCAGCGGCGAACTCCTCGACAGCGTCGATCCTGTCCTCGCGCATTACCACGCCCGCCTGCACGCCGCCCTGCCCGCCGCCTTCGGCGAAAAATCCCTCGACCAGCTTATCGGTGAGTTCCCTCTTGTGCACACCAACGCGCCTTTCCCGGCCAAATAACCGGCCGCGCCCGCCGGCCACCGCTGAGCCGTCCGGAGCCCTCTCTCGTTACCGTTTCGGAAGTGTCATTTAATAGATGACACTTCCGGCATCTGAATCCGACATTGCCTCAGCACGCGCGCGCGCGTTGCCTTGCTGCACGGGCCGCCAACCTCCTTGCACGCACGCACGCTTCTGCACCGCCACGCCGCTGCCGCGAAACCTCGCCCCTGCGCCGCGCTCCGACTGACTGCACGCTTGCGCGCCGCAACCATTGCCGATGTCCTCCCGGTCTAAACCCATGGCGTCTCCCCTCGCGCTCAAACCTACGCACGCTCCCGTCCGCGTCGCCGAAACTCGACGGCGGTG
>JANXWT010000411.1 GCA_025351035.1 Opitutia bacterium
CTGGACGCACAGCTACGGCGTCTTCGGCGGCGTGCAGGACGGTCTCGTGCAATGGTGGTATGGGCACAACGCCGTGGCGTTCTTCCTCACCACGCCGATCCTCGGCATCATGTATTACTATCTGCCGAAGGCGGCGGAGCGTCCGGTCTACAGCTACCGCCTCTCGGTCATCCATTTTTGGTCGCTCGTGTTTCTCTACATCTGGGCCGGCCCGCACCATCTGCTCAACACCGCGCTGCCCAACTGGCTCCAGCTCCTCGGCATGACGTTCTCGCTGATGCTCTGGGCTCCCTCGTGGGGCGGCATGCTCAACGGCCTGCTCACACTCCGCGGCGCGTGGGGCAAGCTTCGCACCGATCCGGTTATCAAGTTCTTCGTCGCCGGCGTCACCTTCTACGGCATGGCGACCTTCGAGGGCCCGCTCCTCTCGATTAAGTCCGTCAACGCGCTCGCGCACTATACCGACTGGATCATCGGCCACGTCCACGCCGGCGCGCTCGGCTGGAACGGTTTCATGGCGGCCGGCATGTTCTACTGGATGGCGCCGCGTCTCTGGAACCGCCCGCTCCACTCCACCGCGCTCGCGAATCTCCACTTCTGGCTCGGGACGTTCGGCATTCTCCTCTACGTCGCCGCGATGTGGGCCTCGGGTATCACGCAGGGCCTCATGCTCAACGCCACGAGCGAGGGCGGCACGATTCTCACTTACCCGAACTTCCTCGATACGCTCAACGCCATCCGTCCGCTCTTGCTGCTCCGCGTCGTCGGCGGCACGCTCTACCTCACGGGCTTCGTGATCATGGGCTACAATATTTTCCGCACCATCAAAGGCGCGGCCACCGTCAACGGCACCATTGAAGTCTATGTCGAGCCGGCGACCGCCGAGGAAAAAATGAGCGCGGTCGCCAGCGCGTTCAACGCCCCCGTGCTCTTCACCGTCGGTGGCTTCCTGATGGCCTGCGTGTGGCTGTTCACCACGGGCGTGCTGAATCTGCTCGGACTCTTCGGCACGATCATCTGCGTGCTGCTCGCCATCGGCCATTTCCAAACGCGCGGCAGCAAGTGGGGCGATTGGTATGACAAGCTCCTGATCAACTGCCTGCCGTTCACCGTGCTCGTGTTCCTCTCGGTTGCCGCAGGCGGCATGATCCAGATCATCCCGATGCTGACGATCGACCGCACGATGCAGACCGAGGACCGCGTCGCCGAAGTCTACACCCCGCTCGAACTTGCCGGCCGCGATCTCTACGTGCGCGAAGGCTGCTACCTCTGCCACTCGCAGATGATCCGCATGCTCGTGCCCGACGTCATGCGCTATGGTGATTACTCCCGCCTCGGCGAGTCGATTTGGGACCACCCGTTTCAATGGGGCTCTCGCCGCACCGGCCCCGATCTCGCCCGCATCGGCACCAAATACAACGACGCCTGGCACTTCGACCACCTGCGCGACGCGCGCTCGATTTCCGTCGGCTCCAACATGCCGACCTACCCGTGGCTCTTCGAAAACGAGACCGACTATGCCGCGCTCTCCGGCAAGATCCGCGTGCAAAAGATGCTCGGCGTGCCGTTCCCGAACTGGTCGCCCGCCTTCATCGACACCCTGGCGAAGGACCAAGCCCGCGACATCGCGGCCAATCTCAGGACGCAGGGTCGCTACATCGCCCCCGAGAAGGAGATCGTCGCCCTCATCGCCTACCTGCAGCGGCTCGGCAAGTCCGTGTCCGTTGCCGCGCCCGCCGCCTCCGTTCCCTGAATTTGCTGCTCCGACCTAAACCTTAACCTCTAAAACTTAAACCTCCGTCCTCCCATGCTCCACCGCCTCATCTACGAAGACTGGCAACTCATCTTTCCCGTCGTGGCCCTAATCGTCGCCTCGACGGTCTATCTCGCCGCAGGCTACCGCGCCGCGCGCATGAAACCCGAGCAGGCCGACCGCCTCGCGCGCCTCCCGCTCGACAACTGATTCCGTCCTGTAGGGCCGGCGCTTGTCGCCGCGACGCGACTTCGCCGACCCGACTCTCCTTCGACCCTCTGTCCATGAATCATACTCCGCCCTCCATCCCGCCGGGTGAACCCGACTCACTGCGGCCGCACTCCTTCGACGGCATTCAGGAATATGACAAGCGCCTCCCGAACTGGTGGCTCTACACGCTCTACGGCTCCATCGCGTTCGCCATCGTTTACTGGTTCGTCTACCAGACCGCGCACATCATGCCCTCCGACGGAGCGCGGGTTGACACGGCCATGGCCAAAATCTCCGCGGCCAAGATGTCGTCGTCGATCGACGTCACCAACGACAAGCTCTTCTGGGAGATGAGCCGCAACCGGGTCTTCGTCGACGCCGGCAAGCAGACCTTCAACTCCATCTGCGCCACTTGCCACACCGTCAATCTCACCGGATCCATCGGCCCGAGTTTGGTTTCCACTGAGTGGATCCACGGCGGCACGCCGAAGGAAATCTTTAAGACCGTCAACGAAGGCGTGCCCGCCAAAGGCATGGTCGCGTGGGGGCCGGTGATCGGCCAGAAGAAAGTCGCCGAGGCCGTCGCCTACGTGCTTAGCCACCACCGGGAAGGCGAGCCCATTACCATCAATCTCCAAAAGCCCGTGGGCATCGCGCCCACGCCTCCACCCGGCGGCTGACGAGCGCTTTCCCGCGCCGTC
>JANXWT010000418.1 GCA_025351035.1 Opitutia bacterium
CGACGCCCTCGCCGCCACCGACACGCCTGCCGCCGATGTCGCCGCGATTCTCGTCGGACCGTGGGGCGCCAAAGCCATCAGTCTCCTCATTGTCATTTCCACTTTTGGCTTCATCAATCTCGCGCTGCTCAGCACACCGCGCGTCTATTACGCGATGGGGGCGGACGGCGTCTTCTTCAAGTCACTCGGCAAACTCAGCCCGCGTTTCCACGTGCCGACGGCAGCGATCCTTTTGCAAGGCGGCCTCGCCGCTCTCTTCGCCCTCTCCAACCGCTACGATGTGCTCGTGGGCTACACCGTCTTTGCCGACTGGATTTTCTTCGCTCTCGCCGGCGTCTGTCTGATCATTTTCCGGCGCACGCTGCCCGACGCGCCGCGCCCGCAGCCCGTGCCATTCTATCCGCTCGTGCCGTTGCTTTTCATTCTCACCGCCGCCGTCATGGTGTTGAACACCTTCGCCGCCGACTGGCGACACGCCCTGATCGGTGCCGCCATCGTCGGCAGCGGCATCCCCGTATATTTTTTCTGGCAATGGTCACACCGTTCCCCCGCCCCGCTCGTCCCATGAAAACCAGCGTCTACATGACTTGGTCAAAGCAGCACGCCGCCGCCCGCTACAATCTCGCGAACAGCGGCATTCTCGGCTGCAATCTCAGCGACCTCGCGCTCACGCCCGACGACCTCGTGCTCAACGGGCCGAACACCGAGGGTTATCCACCGCTGCGCGAAGCCATCGCGACGCGCTACGGCGTCACGGCCTCCATGGTCACCATTGCGCCGGGCACATCGATGGCCAACACGCTCGTGATGGCGACTCTCCTCTCACCCGGCGACGAGGTTCTCTTCGAGCAACCGACCTACGAATGCATGCTCGCCTCCGCCGATTTCCTCGGCGCGCGCTTCGTGCGGTTCTCACGGAGCTTTGCCAACGGTCATGCCGTCGACGCCGACGAAGTCGCCGCAAAAATCACCCCGCGCACCAAGCTCATCATCCTCACCAGTCCGCACAATCCCAGTGGCGTCGCTGTCGACCCGCGCACCATGGCACGCATCGGCGAACTCGCCGCCGCCGGCGGCGCGCACGTGATGGTCGACGAAGTTTACCGCGACATTCTCACCTCCGAGCAACAACCCTGCGTCGCGACGATGGGCGGGCCGTTCATCACCACGAACAGCCTCACGAAATGCTACGGTCTCAGCGGACTTCGCTGCGGCTGGATCCTGTGCTCGCCGGCTCTTACCGAAAAGATGCGGCGCGCGAACGATCTCTTTGGCGTCGCCAGCGCGATGCCCGCCGACTCTATCGCCGTTGCTGCCTTCCGTCAGCTTGACCAACTCATGGCCCGCACGCGGTCGATGCTTACGCCCAACGCCGCCCTCGTGCGCCAATTTCTCCGCGACCATGCCGACCTGCTCGACTGCGTCGTGCCCGCGAATTCCATGTGCGTCTTCCCGCGGCTGCGCCATCTCGCCGACAGCGAGCCGCTGCACGACAAGTTGCGCGCGCTCGAAACTTCCATCGTGCCCGGCAAATTCTTCGAGAACCCGCAGCACTTCCGTCTCGGCTTCGCCGTGAAAAACGCCGACGTCACCCAAGGTCTGCGCAACGTCTCCTCAGTCCTGCGCTCGCTCCACTGAGCGCGTGGGCCAGCGAACTTGCTCGCGCTCCGGCCGCGCCCGCCAGCGTGGACGCACTTGTAGTCTATTAAGTTACAAGCCTCGGCCGCGCCAAATTTCCCCCTTTCGTTTGTGGAGCGAATGTGAGAATATCTTGGAATCACCCCAGCGCCGTATCCGCGTCCCTCACTGTGGACACGGCGTCAGCTCCAAACCCCCACCGCCATGAATGCCCTCCTCGCCCTCTGGTTGCCGATCCTGCTCAGTGCAGTGGTCGTTTTCGTCATCAGCAGTCTGATCCACATGGTTTTCAAATGGCACAACTCCGACTATCACAGCCTCGCCAACGAGGACGCCGTGCGGGAAGTCATCCGCGCCGGCAATCCCGCTCCCGGCCAGTATGTGCTGCCGTATTGCGCCGACATGAAGGAAATGGGCGGCGAGACGATGATTAAAAAATACCGCGAAGGCCCGGTGGGCTTTCTGGCGATCCGGCCCAACGGTCCGGTCAACATGGGCCGGTTTCTCGGGCAATGGTTTGTCATGTGTCTCATCGTCGCGACGGTGGCGGCGTTTCTGACCTCGCAACTCATCGACCCGACGCGGGCCCGTGCCGCGGCCAAACTGGTG
>JANXWT010000455.1 GCA_025351035.1 Opitutia bacterium
CCTCCCGGCACGGTGAGGTCGGTGATCACGAGGGTGAAGGGCTGACCGGTGGCGTGCGCCGCCTTGTATTTCACGACGGCATCGGCGCCATCGGCGGCGAGGTCGAAGTCGATGCCGAGCCGATCGAAGAACATGCCCGCCATGTCGCGGATGGTGGACTCGTCGTCCATGAACAGCACGCGCGCTTTCGCGTTCGCCCCCGCCGCGGGACTGCTGGCGGCCACGGCCTCAGCTTCCGCCACCGCCGGCAGCCAGAGATGAAAGGCCGTGCCCGCACCCAATTGCGATTCCGCCTCGATGTAACCATGGTGTTTTTTGGCGACGGAATAAGCGGCGGCCAACCCGAGCCCGCTGCCCTGTTGCTTTGTCGTAAAATAGGGATCGAAAATCTTGCCCAGATGCTCGGGGGCGATGCCGGCACCGGTATCGCTGACGGAGATCCGCACATAACGGCCGGTGGCGAGTGAGCGCGGCGCCCGCTCCGACGGCACCTCCACATTGACTGCGCCGACGCGCACGACGCCGCCCTCGGGCATCGCCTGCACCGAATTGATGACCAGATTCTGCACGACCTGGCCGATCTGGCCTTTGTCGGCGTTGGCCGGCCATAGATCGGGGGCGATGGCAAATTCGCAGCGCGCCTTCGCGCCGTGCAGCGCAAAACCCGCCGATTCGCGCAGGAGCTCGGACAGGTCCACGGCCTTGCGCACCGGGTTGCCGCCCTTGGCAAAAGTCAGCAACTGCTGGGTAAGATCGCGCGCGCGCAATGTCGCGCGCGTGGCTTCGCGCAGCAATGGCGCGACCGCGCCCCGCGCGCCGGCATCCATCTCCGCGAGCGTGATGTTGCCCAGCACGACCGTGAGGATGTTATTGAAGTCATGCGCGATGCCGCCAGCGAGGATGCCCACCGCCTCAAGTTTCGACGCCCGCAGCATCTCGTCCTCCAGGCGCCGGCGCGACGTGATGTCGGTGACGAAACCCTCGTGATACAAGATGCGCCCCTCGGCGTCGGGCACCTGGCGGACGTTTTCCGAAATCCAAACCGTCGACCCATCCTTGCGGCGCACCTCCGACTCGAAATTATCCACCTGCCCGGTGGCGGCGAACGCCGCCCGGAATTCGCCGCGCCGGCCGGGTTGCACGTAGAGCGACCCGCCCTTGTTCCCCGTGTCGAAGCCCATCAATTCCGGCGGCGTCGCATAGCCGAGGATCTGCGCGAGGGCGGGATTCACGGCTAAGAAAAAGCCGTCCGGCGACGAGCGGTAAACGCCGATCGGAGCCTTCTCGAACAGCTCGCGAAACCGCGTCTCGCTCTCCCGCAACGTCTGCTCGGCGCGACGCTGCTCCGTGATGTCAACGAGCGCCGTCTGCGTCCGCGTGTAACTGAGCTCACCGTTGTCGCGCGGCATCCGCCAGAAATAGAAATAGCGCCGCACCTCGCCATCGAGCCTGCGCAGCGGAATCTCGCCGGCGGCATGGTCCTTGTCCTGCCACAGCCGCACGAGGTTCTGGCAGCGAATCTCGATCGCCTCGGGAGTGAAAATCTCGGCGACGCGCTGGTGCAGCTCTTCCTTCGAACGGGCTCCGCTCATCCGCACCGCCGCTTGGTTCAGCTGCAGCAACGGCGAATGTTGGAGCGCGCGCAGACGCAATTCCGGGTGTGCCGCGAAGTGCGCCGCCAAATCGGTCACGCCCGCCGCCCGCAGTTGCTGGAACCACCCGGGCACCGCCCGGTAATCAAACTCAAGCATCACCACGGGCGACAGATCGAAAAGCTGGCGGTAGCGCTCTTCGCTCAGCCGCAACGCAGACTCGGCCAATTTCCGATCGGTGATCTCCGTGAAAACCAAACGAACGTTCGCGAGGTCGCGCTTCCCTTTCCGATTGAGGCCAACTTCCCAGTTTAATATGAGATGAAGTCTTTTCCCGGACTTCGAAACATAGCTGGTCTCGTGGTTAAGCCGATGCTTTCCGTTCCACAAGGCCGCCAGTTCTTCGATGAACTGCCGGTAGCTCTGCTCGGTCATGGTCGTCGGCAGATTTTGGCTAAACTCCTCGAGCGTGGAGAAACCACTGATTTCGAGGGCGCTGCGATTGGCCAGCACCACCCGTTTCATCTTGTGCAGTTGCTTCACCAACTCCGACCGCTCGGCTAGATGAGCGCGCAGATCGGTGATCCCTTCCGCGCGAAACTTGGCCAGTTCCGCTTCAAGCGCCTCGTAGTTTTCCACCACAATCGGCACCGGTGCCAACTCGAAGACCTCGCGCTGGCGCTGCTCCGATTCCCGCAGTTCGCGCGTGCGCAGCTCCACCAATTTTTTCAGCCGCGCATTGGCCAGCACCACAAACAACGCCCCCAGGATGACGAGCGCGAACGCGCCAGCCAACCACCAGCCAAGCGTGCGCCAACGCTCCGTCGATTCCCGGAATAGGAAGCCATCGAGCCGCTGCAAATCGGGTGCGAGTCCGAGCTGGAGCATGGTCTCCGCCATCCGGCGCCAGCGGCCGGGATTCATATGGCCGACCTCCAGCAGGCTGGCATTCACCAGACGCACCGTTTCGGTTGCCTCAAATTGCAACCGCTCGCGGGTGACGCGCGCCGGCCGTTCCGGCAACTCACGCAAGATCCAATCAATCATCTCCGCTTGGTGCTCGACCGCGTATTCCCAGCCCAACTGGATTGCGTGGCGCATCGCGGCCACCCGGTCGGAATGGAGGCGCGCTTCGTCCTCCGACGTGAACAGCGTGTCGCCGTAGAAATCGACCCCATAGTCCGCCGGGTGGATCAAGTGGAATTTCACCCCCGCGCGCTCAAGATCGTAAGGCGTGTTCGTGCTGAACCCCGCCATCGCATCCACACCGGAGTCGAGCAGGGTAAGGGCGTCCCAACGTGGCGGAACCACCTCAAACTGGCTCTGCTTGATGCCCTCCGCCCAGAACATCGCCGGCAACTCCGGGAAGCGGGCCGCCGATTCCGACGAAATGCGTCGCCCGACCAAATCCGTCGGCGTGCTAATCCCGGGACGCGTCACGATGAGGAAAGGCGAGTGCTGGAAAATCACCGCCACTGCCACCAGCGGCTTGCCGTTCAGCCGGGCGAGCAACACGCCGTTTCCCGTGATGCCATACTGGGCGCGTCCGGCGAACACCTCGTCAACCGGACGGCGGTTGGAATCACCCGTGCGCAACTCCACTTCCAAACCAGCTTCGCGGAAAAATCCTTTCGCCTGCGCCGCATAGAGACCGGCGAACTGGAACTGGTGCGTATAGGGCAATTGCACGATCACGCGGACGGGCGGTTCCTTCGCCCAAACCCAGCTCGCGCCAACGAACAAGCTATAACAAAGCAGGCTTAAAAATGTGTAACGGCGCACCATGTCGGCAACGGGACGGTTGTGTGGAATGTTATCAAATCCGCCCTCCTCCCCCTGTCGAGAAGCAATCCCCTCCTGTGTTCAGACAGAATTGAAAATGCCCGGCAGCCTCGTCAAGTCGCGGCACTGTTCGCCGCGACTTGACCTCGAACCGAAATCCCGTCCCCTCATTGCCCATGCCCACCCAGATTCGCCCGGCCACTCCCGCCGACATCCCGCTCATCCTCGCATTCATCCGTGAACTCGCCGACTACGAAAAAATGCTCCCCGAAGTGTGCGCCACCGAAGACCAATTGCGCGCCACCCTCTTTGCCCATCAACCCGTCGCGCACTGTGTGCTCGCGTTTTCGTCTGTCGTGCCACCGCCAGACGCGCCCGGCGGTGTTCCAGGAGCTGCGCCGGCCCTCCAGCCCGCCGGCTTCGCCATTTATTTTTTCAACTACTCCACCTTCCTCGCCAAACCCGGCCTCTACCTCGAAGATCTTTTCGTGAAGCCAACTTTCCGCGGCGCCGGCCTCGGCAAAGCGCTCCTGCTCCATCTCGCAAAGATCGCCAACGACCGCGGCTGCGGCCGCATGGAGTGGGCCGTGCTCGACTGGAACCAACCAGCCATCGATTTCTACAAGTTACTTGGCGCGGTGGCCAAAGATGAGTGGACGATTTTCCGCCTCACCGGCGCAGCGTTGCAGCAATACGCGTAACACAGCGAGCTTCCGCTTGCGACGCGGCCCGCGGCGGTCGTAGTGGTGCGGCATGAAGCTCGCGCTGTATTGGGTCGATTCATTTTCCCGCACCGTCTTCCGCGGCAATCCCGCCGGCGTCGTCCCACTGGCCACGTGGCTGCCCGACGACACGATGCAGAGCATCGCCTTCGAGAATGGCTTCGCGGAGACGGCTTTTTTCATGCGAACCGGCCCCGACCGTTTCCACCTGCGCTGGTTCACGCCCGCCGTCGAAGTTGATCTCTGCGGCCACGCCACGCTCGCCGCTGCGTTCACACTGTTCACGCAACTCGGCCAGACCGGTAGCACGATCACCTTCGATTCGCGCAGCGGCCCGCTCCCCGTCACCCGTCGCGACGACGGTCTTTTCGAACTCGATTTCCCCGCGACTCCGCCCGAGTTCGAAACCGATTCGGCCGTGACGCGCGCCGTCGTCGCTGCGCTCGGCCGGCAACCAGTGTGGCTTGGTCGTTCGCGTTTTGACCGTTTCGCCGTGCTGTCCGACGCTGCCGCCGTGCGTGAGCTGAAACCCGATCTCGTCCAAGTTGCGGCGGTCGGCGGACGCGGGCTCATCGTCACCGCACCCGGCGACGGCACCTGCGATTTCGTCTCTCGTTTTTTCGCGCCGCAAAGCGGCGTGCCCGAGGACCCCGTCACCGGCTCGGCGCACAGTGCGCTCGTGCCGTTCTGGGCCGGTCGTCTCGGCAAGAACACCCTGCACGCGCAGCAGATTTCCGCGCGCGGCGGCGAGCTCTGGTGCGAACTCGCCGGCGACCGCGTGAAGATCGCCGGCCATGCCGCGCTCTATCTCCGCGGCGAAATCGAACTCTGACGGCATACCCTTCGGCACGATGGGAGCCGTTTCGCGCGGCCGGACAATGTCATCTATTATATGACATTGTCTCTTGGACGGGCCGCATCACACTGACGTCGCGCCCCGGCTGCCTCGATTGTCACTCTCTTGGTCGCAAAATTATTGTCATGGTCACAGTGCCTGTTAGTCGGCACTGTGCTGGTGCCAATTTTCACCGGCTGCCGCTACCGCTGTGCGGACCTTATGGTTACCCTCTGCGCCTGTCGCTTCTCCCCACCATGATCCAAACCCTTGCCCCCGCCAAGCCCACCGTCCTTGCTGCCAAGTCAAAGTCTGTCTCCGCTCCCGCTGCGCGCTCGGGCCAGCCTCTCTACGCCGAGCTGGCCAACTCGCTTCAAAGTCTGATCGAGCAAGGCACCCTCCGCCCCGGCCATCGCGTGCCGTCCGTCCGCCTGATGTCGCGCCAGCGCACCGTGAGTATCGCCACCGTTCTCCAAGCCTACACCGTGCTCGAAAACCGCGGTTACCTTGAGGCGCGCCCGCAATCCGGTTACTATGTCCGCGCGCGCCCGCCGTGCTTCTGCCCCGAGCCGCGTATGGCGCGGCCGATGGCCAAGCCGTCCTACGTCGGCGTCAACGATCTCACCGCCGAAGTCATGGATCTTTCCATCGACGCCAACTACATCCCGTTCGGCGCCGCCTGCCCGCACCACAGTCTTTTCCCGACGAAGAAACTCGCGCGCCTCCTCGGCTCCGTCGCGCGCCGGGACCACACCATCCTCGGCCGCTACTCGATGAACTGGGCCTTCGAACCGCTCACGCGCGAAATCGCCCGCCGCTATCTCCAGGCCGGCTGCCCGCTCCCGCACGACGAACTCGTCGTCACCGTCGGTTGCGCCGAAGCCATCAATCTCTCGCTGCGCGCCGTCACCAAGCCCGGTGACACTGTCGCGATCGAGACACCCGCCTACTTCGGCTTTCTTGAGACGATCCAGAGCCTCGGCCTGCGCGCGCTCGAGATTCCCACCGACCCGCGCACCGGTCTCTGCATCGAGGCCACGCGCGAGGCGCTCAAGCACAGCGACGTCAAGGTCGTCATCGTGATGCCGGGTTTTCAAAATCCGCTCGGCTCGTGCATGCCCGATGA
>JANXWT010000462.1 GCA_025351035.1 Opitutia bacterium
CAACAGCTACTTTATCGGTTGGAGTGACCTGGGTGGTTGAGGTTGCCGTTGTTGAAGTGGCTGTGCCAAATATATTTTGCTGTGCATTTGCGCCAGCTACGAAGACTATCGCTGAAACCATTGTAAAAATTCTTTTCATGACGGTTTATTTTAGATTGTTGATGCCAAAGATAGTAAAACGGATAAATCTTTTTGAAATTGTTGGACCGTTAGGAGATTTTTAACAAAGCTGCCCGCATAATTTATACTTTTGTACCGATAACCGATTATATGGACACAACAAATACCAACGATGCTGTTCTGCAGCAAAACCTCACTTTTGATAAGTTCAGGACCGAGGTGCTGAAAGATTACCAGGTTGCCTGCGAAAGCCGGGAAACCAGCCTGCTTGGCCGTAAGGAAGTATTGACCGGGAAGGCCAAATTCGGGATATTCGGCGACGGAAAGGAAGTGGCCCAACTGGCCCACCGGTGTGTCGGCCCCAGCGCCAACTGTGGAATGAATTCGATCCTCCCACCGCTGCGGGCACTGGAAGCGATGGGACGGGCGGGACAACTGGCCGGAGCCGATGTGGCCATTGCCAGTGCCAACGCGGAATTCCGACGCATCCGCACGTTTTTTACCGAGCGTTTCAATTAGCTCGATCCCAAGAAATCTCTCCGGGGCACCAAGCCTCCAATGCACCATGCCTGACTTCCGCGCTTACGCTCCCGACGCTTCGGTCGCCGCCAAGGAAATCCGGCTCGCGGCGGACGAGAGCCATCACCTCGTGACGGTGAACCGGTGCAGCCGCGGCGATCCCGTCGTGGCGTTCGACGGCCGCGGGCGCGAGTGGATTTGCGAATGCCTCGACGCCGCCAAGTCCGCCACGCTCCTCCGCGTGAAGGAATCGCGCCAAGCCGCGCCGCTCGCGCACGCGATGACGCTCGCGCAGGCGTTGCCGAAAGGCGCGACGATGGACGACATCGTGCGCCAAGCCACCGAGGTCGGCGCCGCGCGCATCGTGCCGCTCCTCAGCGAGCGCACGCAGGTGCACCTCGACGGCGACCGCGCCGGCAAGAAGACCGACAAGTGGCGCACCGCCGCGATCGAAGCCGCCAAGCAATGCGGCAATCCGTGGCTGCCCGAGATTGCTCCGATCCAAGACGCCACGGCATTCATGCAGTCGGCGACCGGCTACGATTTGAAACTCATCGCCAGCCTGCACGCCGGCACGACGACGTTGAAGAAAGCCCTCGCGCTCTACGCGGCGAAACACAGCCACGCTCCACGCAAGGTGCTGTGGCTCGTCGGCCCCGAGGGAGATTTTTCACCCGGCGAAATGACGACGGCAATCAACGCCGGCTTCCAGCCGATCACGCTCGGCCCGCTCGTGCTCCGCAGCGACACCGCCGCGGTGTATGCGCTGAGCATCCTGAGCTATGAGCTACAGAGCTGATTTTTCTCACGCAAAGACGCAAAGCAGATGACGGAAAACGAGATTTCAAGAGACGTGGTTGATGCCGCGTTCAAGCTACACACGGAGCTTGGCCCCGGGTTGCTGGAGTCTGTCTACGAGGCACTGCTGGCGCGGGACCTCGAGTCACGCGGCCTGCAAGTTGTCCGGCAAAAGCCGATTCCGTTCGAACATCGCGGCATGAAATTCGACGAAGGTTTTCGAGCCGATCTGATGGTCAACAATCTCGTGATCATCGAGCTGAAATCAGTCGAGGAACTGCACCCTTCGCACAAGAAACAGCTCAAGACTTATCTCAAGCTGAGCGGCAAGAGACTCGGCCTGCTGATTAATTTCGGAGCGCCACTGATCAAGGATGGAATCCACCGAGTTGTGCTCGGCCTTCCCGATTCCTGAACTTTGCGCCTTGGCGGCTTTGCGTGAACCAAAACTCACTTCCGGCTCGCCAAATACTTCGTCACGTCGTCTCCCGAGACGCGGCCGCCGGGACCGGTGGATTCGATGTCGCCGATCTTCGTGTGATCGAGGCCGGCTTCCTGCGTCAGCTTGATGGCGCGCGGAGTCCACACGAGATTCTTGTTCGCGGCCGGAGCTGCGGTCGCGGCGGGTGCCGCGTGGGTCGCGTGCGCGGCGACTTCGGCGTCGTGCTTCGCGGTCGCGATGGCGAGGTGCTGCAGGCTTTGGTCCGTCGTCTCCATGCGGAAGAGCGTCTGGCCGGACGACTTCACGTCGCCCTTGTTGCCGTGCACCGCGAGAATCGTGCCGCCGGCGGGTGACTCGAAATCGAACGCGGATTTGTCGCTCTCGAGTTCGGCGAGCTTCTGGCCTTTCGCGACCTTGGCGCCGGGCGCGACGACAATATTGACGATCGTCAGTTCGCTGACGGTCGCGCCCATCGAGGGCATCGGAACATCAATGGTGAAAGAGGACATGGGAAAAATTATTTGCGCGCAACTTTCCAAACGGCGAGGCACGACGCGATGAGCGCCGGCAATTCGAGGAGCGGAATCATGTTGGGGCCGTCGGAGATCGCGTTTTTCGGATCGGGATGCGTCTCGAGGAAAAGCCCGCTGGCGCCCGCCGCGAGCGCAGCCTTGGCGAGAGGCGGGACGAATTCGCGCTGACCGCCGCTCTTGCCGCCGGCGGCGCCGGGCAACTGCACGCTGTGCGTGGCGTCGAACACCGTCGGATAACCGAGCGCGTTCATGATCGCGAAACTGCGCATGTCGACGACAAGATTCTGGTAACCGAAGGTCGTGCCGCGTTCCGTCTGCCAGATCTCGTGCGCCTTGCCTTCCTTGAGTTTGCCGGTGACGAACTGCATCTCGTGCGGCGAGAGAAACTGGCCTTTCTTCACGTTGACGGTTCGACCGCTCGCGGCGGCGGCGAGGAGGAGGTCGGTCTGGCGGCTGAGGAACGCGGGAATTTGCAGCACATCGCACACGGCGGCGACAGCGGGAATCTGCTGGCGCTCGTGCACGTCGGTGAGGACGGGAAAGCCGTAGTCTTTCTTCATCAGCGCGAGGAGGCGCAGACCTTCCTCGATCCCGGTGCCGCGCGGACCGGCGGCGGACGTGCGGTTGGCTTTGTCGAACGAGCCTTTGAAAACGATGTTCAGCTCCGGGTGCTTCTTGCCGAGCTTCCTGAGCACCTTGCAGACGGCACGACAGACGGCCTCGTTCTCCAGCGAGCAGGGACCGGCGATCAGCAGAAGTTTTTTGGAGTTGAAGAGCATTTTTTGACGGTGGGGGCCGTTATCCTTAACGGCCCTAGAAATTGTGTCGCGCGAAGGCGGTTAAGGATAACCGCCTCTACCCTTTGTTGTGCTTTTTGACCGCCGCAGCGATGAACGCGGCAAACAGCGGGTGCGCTTTGTTGGGTTTGGACTGGAACTCCGGGTGGCATTGCACGCCGAGGAACCACGGGTGGTCCTTCAGCTCGGCGACCTCGACGAGACCGCGCTTCGGATTCCAGCCGCTGATGATCATGCCAGCTTTCTCGAGGCGCTCGAGGTAATCGTTGTTCACCTCGTAGCGGTGGCGGTGGCGCTCGGAAACCGTCTCGGTGCCGTAGGCTTTGCGCGCGAGCGTGCCGGGCTTGAGCCGGCAGGCGTAGGCACCGAGGCGCATCGTGCCCCCCTTCAGCACGACGTTGCGCTGCTCGTCCATGAGCGCGATGACCGGATGCGGCGTCTGCATGTCGAACTCGACGGAGTTGGCATTTCTCAATTTCAGCACGTTCCGCGCGAACTCGATGATCGCGACCTGCAAGCCGAGGCAGAGACCGTAATAGGGAATCTGATGCGTGCGGGCGTAACCCGCGGCGGCGATCTTGCCCTCGGTGCCACGGTCACCGAAACCGCCGGGGACGAGGATGCCATCGAGTTTCTTCAAGCGAGCGAGTCCGCCTTTTGCCTCGAGATCCTCGGCGTCGATGCGCACGACATTGACGCGGCAATTGTTGGCGATGCCCGCGTGGCTGAGCGACTCGTAGACGGATTTGTAGGCATCCTGCAGCTCGATGTATTTGCCGACGACGCCGATGCTCACCTCGTGTTTGGGCGACTGGATGCGGCGCACGACCTCGGTCCAGATATTCTTCGGATTCGGGCGGGCCTTCAGGCCGAGGCGGGCGAGCACGAGCTGGTCGAGGTGTTCCTTCTGGAGCGCAAGCGGCAGCTCGTAGATGGAGGTCTGCACATCGAGTTCCTCAATGACGGCCTTGACGGGCACGTTGCAGAACATGCTGAGCTTCTCGCGCATCTCCGGAGTAAGCGGATGATCGCAGCGGCAGACGAGGAAGTGCGGCTGGATACCAATCTCGCGCAGCTTGGCAACCGACTGCTGCGTGGGTTTCGTCTTCAGTTCGCCCGCCGCCTTCAGGTAAGGGATCAGGGTGACGTGGAGGAAGACACAATCCTTCGGGCCGACCTCGAGCGCGAACTGACGCATCGCCTCGAGGAACGGCAGGCCCTCGATGTCGCCGGTCGTGCCGCCGATCTCCGTGATGAGCACATCGACGCCTTTGCCGCCCTTGTAGATGCGGTCCTTGATTTCGTTGGTGACGTGCGGGATCACCTGCACGGTCTTGCCGAGATAATCGCCGCGACGTTCGCGCGCGATGACGGCCTCGTAAATCTGGCCCGACGAAAGGCTGTTGGTGCGCGAGAGCTGGCCCGATGTGAACCGCTCGTAGTGGCCGAGGTCGAGGTCGGTCTCGGCACCGTCGTCGAGCACATAGACTTCACCGTGCTGGAACGGACTCATCGTGCCTGGATCGACATTGAGGTAGGGATCGAATTTCTGAATGCGCACTTTGAGGCCGCGCATTTCGAGCAAGGCACCGAGAGCTCCCGCCGTCAGTCCTTTGCCCAAGGATGAGACCACGCCGCCCGTGACGAAAATATACTTCACGGACCAAGGGTAAAATGGTCCTCCCGGCCAGACACAAGAAAAAGCTTCGCGCGGCAGGCTTCTCGACGGGCGGCGGCGCAAAATAGTTTGCCGCACCCGGCCCACACTCCATCGTCGGCCCGCGTGCATTCCAAACCCCAACTCCTTGTCTGGCTCACCTGCGACGGCGTCCATATCGACCCCGCCACGGGCAAGCACACCATCCTGGGAGTGTTCTCCAACATCCAAGCCCGGCAGTTCCCCGTCGTGCATCCCTACATGGTCTGGTTCCTCACCCTGACCGATGTCCAAGCCGGCAAGCACAAGATCAAGCTCTCTCTCGGCCTCAATCCGACGAACCCCGCCGGTCTTATCGAACGAGAGTTCGAGTCCCAGAGTCCGCTCCATCGCATCAACCTCATCAACGAGCTCCGTAACCTCCAATTCGAGCAACCCGGCGACTACCACATCCTGATTGAAGTCGACGACGAGCCCATCCTCGCCACCAGCATGGCCGTCACTGGCGGCTGAGCCGAGTTTCCCCACCGCAGGCCGTTTCCCGCTTATGTCCACTCAGGCTTTTGATCTCATCGGTGTTGGCAATCCCATCATGGACCTGCTGGCGCACGTCCCTGAGAAATTCCTCACCGACCACGTCGCCGGTGAGAAGGGCGGCATGGTGCTCGTCGACGACGGCGACATCGTGCAACTGGTCGCAAAGCTCGGCGGCAACATCGCCGTGACGCCCGGCGGCTCGGCCGCCAACGCCACGATCGCGGCGGCGCGCCTCGGCCTGCGGACGACTTATCTCGGCAAGATCGGCGGCGACATCACCGCCCGGCATTACCGGGATAATTTCAGCGCCGCCGGGGGCGACGCCTCGCGCTTCAAGCGCGCCATGCTGTCCAACGGCCGCTGCCTCTCGATGATCACGCCCGACGGCCAGCGCACCATGCGCACCCACCTCGGCGCCGCCATGACGCTCAGTCCCGACGAGATTCAACCCGCCGACTTCGCCGGTGTGCGCCATGCCCACATCGAAGGCTATCTGATGTTCAACCCCACGCTCGCCGAGAAGGTCGCGCGCACCGCCCGCGCCGCGGGCTGCACCATCAGCCTCGAACTCTCCTCCTTCGAGGTCGTCAATGTTGCCCGCGAGTGGATCCTTGCGCAGCTGCAGCAAGGCGTGCACGTCGTCTTCGCCAACGAGGACGAGGTCCGCGCGCTGTTCCAGAAGGATGCGTCCTACGACGCCTATGCCCGCAAGCTCGCCGGCTACGGCGGCATCGCCTGCGTGAAGATCGGCAAGGACGGCGCGTGGGTCGCCCAGGGTTCCGACCTGCACCGCATCGCGCCCGTCAAGGTCGAGCGCGTCAACGACACCACTGGTG
>JANXWT010000477.1 GCA_025351035.1 Opitutia bacterium
CACGATCTCAACCATTCAGCCGGCGGGCGGCAAGGCGGCGGCTTTCGAGTCGGCCGAAGCCGCGACGGCCGCGTTCCTGCCACTGGAGGCAAAGCTCGGGGAACTCGCACCCGGGGCGCGGATTGATTTCGAATTTGAGGCGGCCCTGCAGGGCAGCGAACGACTGCAAATCGTTCCGACCGGCAAGGCCACGACGCTGAAGCTCAGTGCGCCGTGGGCGGACCCGTCGTTTTGCGGCGCCTACCTGCCGGTCCGGCGGGAGATCGGCCCGGCCGGCTTCACGGCGGAGTGGGAGATCGCACACTTCAGTCGCGGGTTTCCGCAGAGCTGGACAAAACGCCTCGCCAACAATCTCCCCGAAATGGCGCAGAAATTCGAGGCGGCGGGCTTCGGCGTGCGGTTCGCCCAGCCGGTGGACGGCTACAGCATGGCCGAGCGGGCGCAGAAATACGGCGTGCTGTTCTTCGTCCTCGTGTTCGCCGTGTTCTTCCTGTTCGAGGTGACAGCGGCGCTGCGGATCCACCCGCTGCAATACGCGATGGTCGGGGCGGCGCTGTGCCTGTTCTTCCTCCTGTTCCTGGCGCTCTCGGAATTTTGGGCGACCGGCCTGGCCTACGGGGCGGCCGCGGCGCTGTGCACGCTGCTCGTGTCGTTCTACAGCTGGAGCTTCCTACGGACCGGCGTGCGCACCTTCGTCATCGGCGGCGGGCTCACTGCGACGTATGGTTATCTTTATTTCGTCCTGAAGTCGCAGGACTACGCGCTGGTGGCCGGCACGGCCGCGCTGTTCGCGGCGCTGGCGCTCGTGATGTTCTGCACCCGGCGGATCAACTGGTATTCACTCGAAATGAATGCCCCGGTGGCGACAGCCGGACAATCCTAGTCGCGTGCGGACAGCCTTCGGAACCGGCTGCGGTGCTCTCAAAAAGCCCGGCGGCCGGTTCCGGGTGGCTTTCAGATTTCGCGCATCCGCCGCGTCAGGCACAGGCAGTAGAGCAGCGGGATCGCCCCGAACACGCCGAAGGAGCAATCGATCAGCCGCCAGTAAAGGGGAATGCCGCGGACTTGTCCGGCGATCAGGGCGAGAGGAAAAATCCCAGCGCAGCAAACGAGGCCGCAGCGGAGCACCCAGTCGCTCTCGAGTGGTTTCCAGAGAGGGCGAACGAAGAACACGGCGATAGCAAGGTGTCCGAATGCAAGCCAGTCGGTGCCGTAACCCATAAAAGGAAATTGAGCGTAGGTCTGTTCGAGGCCGAGCAATACGTAAGCGATCCAGTGCTGGAGCCCGTGGTAGTCGGCGTAGCGTTCGGGCGATTCGATGCCGAGCCACGAACCGAGCAGACGCAACTCGGTGAGCAGCGGAAACGCGGTCAGTCCGCTCACAATCAAGCCGCCGATGAAGATTCCGAGCGAAAGGCGATAGCGGAAAAGTAGAGCTGACATCGCTGTGGAAACGCGGCGTAAAGCCGCTCCTAAAGTAGAGACTGCTGGTCGCCGCCGGTCGCGGGTTTCAGGCCGATGGCGTGGTAGCCTTTGGGGGTGAGGATGCGGCCTTGGGAGGTGCGTTGGAGGTAGCCTTCCTGGATGAGGAACGGTTCGTGGACTTCTTCGAGGGTGTCGGCTTCCTCGCCGACGGCGATGGCGATGGTGCCGAGGCCGACGGGGCCGCCTTGGTAATGTTCGGCCATCACGCGGAGAACGCGCTTGTCCATCTCGTCGAGCCCGGCGGCGTCGATCTCGAGGAGTTCGAGGGCGGCGGCGGCGGTCGCCTGCGTGATGATGCCCTGGGCTTTTTCGGAGGCGTAGTCGCGGCAGAAGTTGACGAGATTGTTGGCGATGCGCGGCGTGCCGCGGGCGCGCCGCGCGATTTCCTGCGCGCCGCCGGCGTCGAGTTCGACCTTGAGCAGGCCGCAACTGCGGCGGACGATGCCATCGAGCGTGGCGCGGTCGTAGTAGTCGAGGCGCGTATTGAGCGTGAAGCGCGAGCGGAGCGGAGCGGTGAGCAGGCCGGAGCGCGTGGTGGCGCCGATGAGCGTGAAGCGCGGGATGGTGAGGCGCACGCTGCGGGCGTTGGGGCCTTGGTCGATCATGATGTCGAGCCGGAAGTCCTCCATCGCGGAGTAGAGGTATTCCTCGACGGTCTTCGGGATGCGGTGGATCTCGTCGATGAAGAGAATATCGCCTTCCTCCATGTTGGTGAGGAGGCCGGCGAGGTCGCCCGCTTTTTCGATGACGGGGCCGGAGGTGACGCGGACGTTGCGGCCGAGTTCGTGGCCAAGGATGAAGGCGAGGGTGGTCTTGCCGAGGCCGGGCGGACCGGAGAGGAGAATGTGGTTGAGCGCTTCGCCGCGACGCTTGGCGGCACCGACCATCACCTGCAGGCGCTCGACAGTCTTCGCCTGACCGGCAAAATCGGCGAACGAAAGCGGGCGCAGCGCGGCCTCGGCCTGCGAGACCGGCGCGGTGAGCGCGGTGGTGATGAAGCCGAGGCCCTTGGCGGCGCCGGGAGATTTTTCAGGAGAAGGCATTTTGTTAACCACAGATGAAAACAAATGGGCACAGATCGAGAAAACAGAATCCGTTCAAATGAGTCAAAGGCGGTTCCGAAATTTTATCTGTGTGAATATGTGTCAATCTGTGGTTCTTCTGGTTTGGGTCACTTCCACTCCAGCTCGGCGCCGAGGCTGCGGAGGTTTTCGACGAAGCGCGGGTGGGCGCGCTTGATGATTTCGGCGTTGCGCACGACGGAGCGGCCCGGGATCGACGCGGCGACCATTGTCAGGGCGACGGCCGCGCGGATGACGTAAGGCGAATCGACAGTGGCGGGGTGCAGCGGCGTGTTGCCGAAGACGATGATGCGGTGCGGGTCGCTGACGACGGCGTGCGCGCCGAACTTCGCGAGCTCGGGAATCCACGAGAAGCCGTTTTCGTAAACCTTATTCCAGAAGTGGATCGTGCCGTCGGCGCGCGTGCTGAGCGCGATCATCAGCGGGAGGAGGTCGACGGAGAAATACGGCCACGGGGCGGCTTCGATTTTGGTGAGGAGATTGCTGGTGTAGGGTTCGTCGATGCGGAGCGACTGGCCCCGACGAACGATCGCAGTGTCGCCCTCGTGGGTGACGACTACACCGAGTTTGGCGAAAGCGCGGGTGATAAGGTCGAAGTGATGCGGGATGGATTTTTCCACGCGCACTTCGCCGCCGGTGATGGCGCCGAGCGCGAGGAACGTGACGACCTCGTGGTAGTCGGTATTGATCGTGATGGTGGCACCGTGGAGCCGGCCGACGCCGGAAATTTCGAGGCGGCTCGTGCCGAGGCCGTCGATCTGCGCACCCATCGCGACGAGCGCGGCGCAGAGATCCTG
>JANXWT010000010.1 GCA_025351035.1 Opitutia bacterium
GGCGCCGTCGATGGTCGAGGTCGAAGAGGCGCGCGCCAACGTGTTCGTCGACAAGCTGCGCACGACGCTCGAGGAGAAGAAGTTCAAGTCGCACGACGCGATGATCGACCGGTTGCTCGAGCAGGGCTACACGAGCACCGACATCGCCTCGGCCTTGATCCACCTGATGCAGGGCGCGGATGCGGAAAAAGCAGCGAAGCCCGTGAAGGCCGCCGCGCCAGTGAAGGAATTCTACGACGATGCCCCGCCGAAGAAAGTATTCTACGACGAGAAACCGCGCCAGAGCTGCGCCGAGACGAAGCCGGTGCCGACGCGCGGTTTCGCATCTGCGAAACCGTTGACGTCCGCCCAAGCAACCGGCCCGGCCGCCACCAGCAGCGTGCGTCCGCCGAAGCCCGCGTTCGAGCGCAAGCCGCGCACGGGGCGTGAGCCGGGCTTCACGACCGTCGAGCTCAACGTTGGCCGTGACCATTTTGTTTTGCCGGCCGACATCGTCGGCAAGATTGCGGGCGTCACCCGTCTGCCGTCGAGCATCGTCGGCGCAATCGACATTCATGGTGTGCACACGCACGTCGATGTGCGCAGCGAGCACGCGGAGTTGGTCGTGCAAAAACTGCACGGTGTGCGCATCAAGAACCAGTCGATGAAACCGGCCCTTGTGACTCCGGCGGGTTGAGGCGCAACGTCCCTTGACAGGGCGGCGGGCGGCGCGTAATGCCAAGGCCCGTTGCCCATGGAAGCCGCCCTTGATCAGCCGGTGCTCGTGCTCAACCGCCTCTGGCAGGCGGTGAACATCATTGGTGCGCGCCGCGCCTTCGCGCTGCTGGCCCGCGAGCACGCCGCCGTGGTGCACCAGGAGGCTGACGATTTCCGCACATTCTCACTGCTGGATTGGATGGATTTTTCGGCCTACAATCCACCGGTCAGCGAAATGGAAACGGTGCGCACCGTCAGCCGCACGATCCGGCTGCCGCGCGTGATCATGCTGACTTTTTTCGACAAACTGCCCTGCAAGGAGCTGAAGCTAACCCGCAGCAACGTCTTCGAGCGCGACAACAGCCGCTGCCAATATTGCGGCCACGGGTTCCCGAGCCAGCAACTGAATCTCGACCACGTCATCCCGCGCCACTACGGCGGCAAGACGACGTGGGAAAACATCGTGTGCTCGTGCATCAAGTGCAATACGCGCAAGGCGAACCGCCTGCCGCACGAGGCGCACATGCGGCTCATCCGCAAACCCGTCCGTCCGAAATGGCGCCCGGTCATCAGCCTCGTGCTCGGCCGCCACGGCCACGAGAAATGGAAGGATTTCCTCGATGTCGCCTACTGGAACGTCGAACTGGAGGAGTGAGCGGCCTCCGTCCCGCGGAGGGGAATTTTGACGGAACAAATTTGGCGGCCTATTGGCGGTAGTCTTCGCGCACGGGCGAGAAAATATCGAGCACGCGGCAGGCGGTGAGGGTCTTGCCGCCGTGCATGACGCCGCCGGGGATGAGCGCCGCGATGCCGGGCGCGAGCACGGTCGTTTGGTCGCCGATGGTGAACTCGAACCGGCCGCTCAGCACGTAGGTGACCTGCTCGTGCGGGTGGCTGTGCATCGGCACGACGACGTTGGCGTTCAACTCCACTTCCCCGACGGTGAGGTGGGCGAGATGCGTGTAGTGGCCGCGGATGGTGCCGGAGAAAATCTCCTTCACCGGAAGGGAGGTCAGGGTGACGAAGGTCATGGCCGCACAATGGAAGCGGCGGCGCGCAAGGCGAGCCCGGGGCGCTGGGGTCGCCGAATAAAACGACGAATAGAGCTGGGCGCGCGATTATGAGCCGCTGGCCAGCGGCAGGGTCACGCGCATCGTCGTGCCGTGCGGCCCGGTGGTGGTGAGGGCCAAGTCGCCGCGGTGGTCGAGCATGATGCGGCGGGCGATGGCGAGCCCGAGTCCGGTGCCCCCAGTGCGGCCGGAGAGGAAGGGCTCGAACAGCCGAGCTTGCACGGACGCTGGAATGCCGCTGCCGGTGTCGGCGATGTCGAGATGCCCGACGGTGGTGTCTCCGTGCTTTTCCACGGCCCAGGTGAAGGCGAGGGTGCCGCCGTGGGGCATCGCGTGGAGCGCGTTGAGCGCGAGATTAAGGAGCACCTGCTGGAGTTGCCCCTTGTTTGCCTCGACCATCAGCAGCGGCGTTGGTGCGGACCGCCGGATAGTGATGTTACCCTGCGCGAGCTTGGCGCGCAGGAGCAGCAAGGTGTCGGCAAGGATTTCTTCCAGAGGCCAACGCGAATGCAGCGTGCCGGGCGTGCGCGCAAAAGAGAGCACCCGCGTGACGATGTCCTCCAACTGCTCGATTTTCTCGGTGATGACCTGCAGGTCGCGGCGGCGCGGATCGTCGGGGCCAAAATCCGCGCCGATGGGGCCGTGGAGAAGTTTGATCACGGTGAGCGGATTGCGGATCTCGTGTGCAATCTCGGCGGCGAGCAGGCCGAGCGTCGTGAGCGTCTGGTTTTTGCGCAGGGTTTCCTCGGATTGAAAAACGCGCGCGTAGAGCCGGGCGTTGTGGAGCGCCCCGGCGGCGAAGCTGGCGAGCGCGGCGAGCAATCGTTTTTGTGCGTCGGAAAACCGGTGCGGCTGCGCCGTGTAGACGGTGAGCACGCCGCCGGCCGCACCGTCGACCTGCAACGGTGCGGCGAGCGCCGAGCACAGCGCAGGGTCGCCCGGCAAATCGACGGCCCCGTGCGCTCCGTGGCCGTCGAGATTCTGATATTCGATCACCCGGTGCGCGTGCAGGGCGGTCGCGAGCATGGATTCCTGCTCGCGCAGCGGGGTGACCGGCAGGGCGGTGGCGGGGAAATCGGCGACGCCGCTCCAGGCTTGCAGCGTCAGCGTGCGCGCGGAGGCATCGTGCGCGTGCAACGTGCAGAGCCGGGCATCGAAGAGACTGCGGCCGCTGCGGGTGAGCGTGGCGAGCAAGTCGTGTTCCTCCAGCCGCGCCACGAGCGAGTGGCCGAGATTGACGAGCGTTTCCAGTTGCGCAGATTCGCGGCGGAGGCGCTCGGACTGCCAGAGACTGTCCAGCGTGCGCGAGGCTTCCGCAACGAGCCGGACGAGCCGCGCGAGGTCGGCATGGCTGTAGGCATTGACGCGGTCGGCATCGACATTGATGACGCCGACGGACTGGCCGGGCACGAGCAGCGGGGCGGCCATTTCGCTGCGCACCTTGGCGCGGGCGGCAATGTAGCGCGGCTCGGTGGAGACTTCGGGGACGAGCAGGGGTTTGCCGTGCAAGGTGACCCAGCCGGTGACGCCTTGGCCGAGTTTCAGGGCGAACTCGCCGGTGTCGCGCGGCAAACCCTGTTGGGTGACGATCTCGAGATAGCCGGTGTGCGGATTGAGCAATGAGACGGAGCCGCTGTCGGCGGCAAAGGCCGCCATGATTTCACCGAGGATTGCGCGGCTGGCCGACGCGGCATCGCTGGCGCTCGTGGCGAGCGTGGCGATCCGGTAAAGGGCAGCGAGGTCTCTGGGGACGGGTTCGTTCATCGCGGGTGGCGGAGATGAACATGTCTTGCCCGCCTTGGGGAGGGAATTTTATCCGCCTGGGCGCGCCGGCTCCGTGAGCGTGCTGAGCAAACTGCGGCGTAGCGTGGCGAGGCGGGCGTCGTCGAGCGACAACGGGTCCTCGGACTCGATATGGAAACTGTCGACGGCGTGGCCTCGCTCGGTGGCGACGCGGGCGGAGGAGAGGTCGAAGCCTTGCTCAGCGAATACGCGGCCGACGCGATAAAGCAGACCGATCCGGTCGGGCGCTTGGATTTCGACGATGAGACGCGGGGAGAGGATCTCGCGATAAATGTCGACGACGGGTTGTGTCGGGGTGGCCGGACGCGCCGGAGGATGGCTCTTCGCCTGCGCGAGGATGGTGGACAGGAGATCAACGTGGCCCAGGAGCGCGTCTTCGACCGTGCGGGTGAAGAGCGCCTTGGCCGGTTCACTGCGCACGGCGCCTTGGCCGGGCTCGGCGACATGGAAGGTGTCGATGGCGATGTGGTCGGAGCGCGTGGTGATGCGGGCGGCAAGGATGTTCAGTCCCGCGACGCTGCAGGCCCCGGCCAGTTTGTGGAAAAGACCGGCGCGGTCCCAAGTGACGACATGCACCGCGGTGTGCCCGCCATCAGGCGAGTCCTGCCACTCGATCACCGGGCGGAGCGCGCCGAGGGATTCGGCCGAGTTGATCGCTTGCAGCAACCGGTTGACCATTTGGATGTGCAGGGTCACTTCGGCGGCATCGGCCTGCACAAAATAACTTTCCGGCAGCAGGCCGAAGTGGGCGCTGATTTCGTCGTCGGCGATGCCGTGGAGCGGGGAGCGAATGGCCGGGGAATAGTTGGGCATGGAGGTGGGATGTTTGAGCCGGAACCGTGCCAGCCACGGGTGAGTTTTCCGCAGCGAAAAACGGGGCCATGCGCGTGTGGCGGAGGTCTTTGACGGTCTTTTTCTTGCGGGGATCACGCGGAGAATATTCTGGTTGACGGAAGAGTCGGGCATTCAATACTGCGCCCTCTCCCAAGCGGGAGTAGCTCAGTTGGTAGAGCACTACCTTGCCAAGGTAGACGTCGAGAGTTCGAGTCTCTTCTCCCGCTCCATTTTCAAAAAGCCGCTGTTCGTCAGCGGTTTTTTTGTTATCCAAGACCCGTGCAAGCCTCCGATTTCTTTACCCTGCCACCATCGCTGACGCGATTCGCGCCCTTTTTTCCGGCCGAAGCCGCGCCGTGGGACTGTCTGAAACAGATCGGCGCAGCCCTGGCGGCGGCCGAGTTCACCCCGCTCGAACTGAAAATCCCGGCGGGCGTCCACGTCGAGGGTCGTGTCTGGTTGCACCCGAGCGTGACGCTGCCGGCGTTCGCCACCATCATCGGCCCCGTGTGGATCGGCGCGCGCACCGAGATTCGCCCCGGCGCATTCCTCCGGGGCAATGTCATAGCCGGCGAGGGCTGCGTGCTGGGCAACGCCAGCGAGTTCAAAAACTGCCTCCTCCTCGACCGCGTGCAGGCCGCGCATTTCAACTACGTCGGCGATTCCATCCTCGGCAACGGCGTGCACCTCGGCGCGGGCGCCATCTGCTCCAATCTCCGCCTCGACCAAAACATGATCACGGTCCGCGCGGAACACCGCACCTTCGAAACCGGCCTTAGAAAATTCGGTGCGGTGCTCGGCGATCACGCCGAGGTCGGCTGCAACGCCGTGCTCAATCCCGGCACGCTGCTCGGGCAGCGTGCGCTCGTGATGCCCGGCGTGGCCTTCGGCGGCCACCTCGCGGCCAACACCATCGCCCGCAGTCGCGCCGCCGTCACCACGATGCCGCGGCGGGATTGACGCGCACCCCGCTGATTTCACGCTTCCCTCCGGCGGGCCGTTCGCTCCAGATGCGTGTTTGCCCAATCGAAAATCGTAAATCCAAAATCGAAAAAATGCCCAGGATCCTCACCGGCATCACGCCCTCCGGCACACTGCACATCGGCAATTATTTCGGCGCCATGCGTCCGGCCATCGAGCTGCAGGCCGGCGGCGACGCCTATTATTTCATCGCCGACTACCACTCGATGACGGCGCTGCACGACCCCGAGGCGCGCCGCGGCTACACCACTGGCATCGCGCTCGACTGGCTCGCGTGCGGGCTCGATCCGGC
>JANXWT010000024.1 GCA_025351035.1 Opitutia bacterium
AGCGACCACTCTTTGCTGAGCGCGTAGGAGCTCGCGGCTTCGAGACCGGAGACGGCGGCGCGCGAGCCGTTGTCGGTGAAGAAGCGGTAGCTGCCGCCGAAGCCCGCTGAGTCGCGCACCTGTGGATTCTGGCGCTGCAGATAGAACGCGGTGAGATCGCCGGTGAGTTGGTGATCGAGCCAGTTGCCGCGAAGGCCGGCCTCGTAATTCCAGAGCGTCTCGGTGCCGTAGGTGAGCGGGTCAGCCGTCGGGTCGATGCGCGCGTCGACGTTGATGCCGCCGGCCTTGTAGCCGCGCGTGAGCGAAACGAACGCGATCTCGTGGTCGCTCAGATCGTGTTCGAGCGTGATCTTGCCGCCGATCATCGTGTTGCTGAAACGCGGCTTGAGGCGCTCCGTGTCAAAAGCCACGTGCGAGATCGGGTCAATGTCCTGCTTCGTGCCGTCGCCGTGGATACTGACTCGCTCGGTGCGGAGCCCGACGATGAGGCGCGTGTGCGGCGAGAAGTCGTGGCCGACTTGGCCGAAGAGCGCGAAGTTCGTGGCGGTGTAGTTGGTCTTGAGCGTGCTGAGAGTGTAGAGGTCATTGTAACTGTAATTTGAGGCTTCGCGCGTGTCCGAGTAGAAGGCACCGAGCGTCCAGCGGCTGATCGCGCCGGTCGCGGCGTGCGCAGGCTCGGAATCGAGACGCAGTTCCTGATTCACGACTTTGCGCACGCGGCGCAGATCGCTGAAGCCGCCGTAGGAAGCCGCAGTCCAGTCGTCGTCGTAGCTGTAGATCGAGCGCGTGCGTGCGCCGCTCGTGACCGTGGTGAAGCGCACGCCGTCAAAACCGAGATAGGTGCCGTGGAGGCTCGCGGCGACGGAGCGTTGCTCGTCGCGGCCGGACTGGTCGCTGAACGTGAGACGACCGTTGTTATCGAGCGCGAACTCGTCGAAGCCGTTGTTGAAATCCGCAGCGACCACGGCGGCTTCCCAGCGCCAGAGCGGGTTCGGATCCCACGTGAGGCGGAAGCGCGCCGTGGACTCGTCGCGGGCGTTGGTGTCGCGGTTGAGTATGACGTTGTGGCGGAAGCCATCGCTCTCGGTTTTCTGGAACGCGAAGCGCACCATGAGCTCCTCGGGTTTGGCCGACACGAGCGGCCCGCCGACCGCGAAGCTGCCCGTGCGGAGCGAGTCGCCGCCGACCGTCGCCTCGGCCTGGCCGGTCCAGAACGGCGTGGGCGCGTTGGTGACGAGGCGGATCACGCCACCGGCGGCATTGGCGCCGAACGCGCCAGCCTGCGGGCCGCGCAGCACCTCGACTTGGTGCACGTCGAACGTGCTGGCGATCGTGCCGAGGCCGGTGAAATCGAAATCGTCGACGAAGAAGCGCACGGCGGAGTCGGGCGTCTCGCCTTCGTATTGGGAGTTCTCGCCAATGCCGCGAATCTGGAAATAGCGCGGCCGCGACGTGGCACCCGTCCATGTGAGATTCGGAATCTGGTCGGCGAGATCGCCGAAGTGGCGGACGGCGCCGGCGCGGAGCGCTTCGTCGTCGAGCACCGTGACGCTCGCCGGAATGCTCACCAGCGGCGATTGCCAGAGATCCGCGGTGACGCGAATCGACTCGAGCTTGATCGGTGCGGCATCCGCGGCCGCGGTTTCAGCGCGAGCAGCCAGAGCGGCAGTGCCGGCGAGAGCGAGAAGGACGATCGGTTTCAGGTAGCGCATGGTGGTTGATGCCCTGAACCTCAGGCGCATCAACCGGAGAGTGAAACCGACCGCGCACCGTGCGCTGTCTTGCTTGTTTCCTTCGCCGGTATGATCCGTTTCAGGTTCTAGGGTCGAGCAGCCGTGCGTGCCGCAATCTCAGCCCTCCGCGGAGGACACCCCTACGAGCAAGGTCGACCAAAAGCATCGGGCTTGGCGCAGTCAACACTCGTTGACCCCCGAAAACATGAAGGGGCCACTCTTGCGAGCAGCCCCTGCATGACCTAACACCAAGCAAACCGTAAGAACTACAATAATGTCCGTTCTGAAAACGACACACTGATGTCGTTAGGATAGACGCAGGCTTCGGCGAAACGTTGAATAATTCTTCGAGAATAATTTCGGCGTCCGCCTCGTGCGATTTTACAGGCGTCGAAGATGGCTCTTACAGCTTGAGGCCAGAGGGTTACAAGTAAATCTCCGACGGCATCACGAGCGGCGTCTGTTGGGTTTGCGGGACGCTTTTCAGCGGATAGTGGAAGATTTTCCCTTCGAAATTTTTGAAAACGACTTCGTCATCGGTAATTTCCAGCACATAGTCGGGATTCACCGGCACCTTGCCGCCACCACCGGGCGCATCGATCACGTATTGCGGCACGGCGTAGCCCGTCGTGTGGCCGCGGAGCGCGCGGATGATCTCGATGCCTTTGCGCACATCGACTTTGAAGTGCGCGCCGCCCGTGATCAGGTCCAT
>JANXWT010000033.1 GCA_025351035.1 Opitutia bacterium
GATCTTGCGCCAGTTGACTTCATCGGCGTCGTCGATGTTGAGCCAGACGATCTTCGGGCGCGGCGTCATCAGCTTGGTGACGGGCAGGTGGTCGAGCTCGAGCACGCCTTCGACCATGTCCTTTTCGGCCTTCTTGAACGCGCCGGTGTGCAGGCCTTGTTCGATGAGGCTGGTGATCTCTTCGTCGGTCACCGGGGCATCCTTGACGTGCCGCACGCCGAGCAGGCGCGCAAGGCCGTCGGTGCTGACACTCAGCAGCCAGACGAACGGACCGGCGAGGCGCGCGACGAACATCATCGGGCCGGCGAGCGCCATCGCGAATTTCTCGGGGTGCGCGAGCGCGAGGCGCTTCGGCACGAGTTCACCGAGAACGATCGTGAAGAAAGTGATGCCGAGGACGACGAGGGCGAAGCTCGCGAACTTGCTGTAGGCGGCGAAGCCCGGGAACTGCTCCAGCAGCCACAGGTTGAAATGGTGGGCGACCGCCGCGCCGCCGTAGGCCCCGGCCCCGATGCTGCTGAGTGTCACGCCGAACTGCACCGTTGAGAGAAAGCGCGTCGGCGAGTTGACGAGGTCGAGCGCCACTTTCGCACGCGCGTCGCCGGCGTCAGCGCGGGCTTGCAGGCGGTTCTTGCGGGCGGCCACCAGCGCGATTTCGGCCATGGCGAAGACGCCGTTGGTCAGCAGTAGCAGCCCGATGATAAACAGCTCGGTGGTGACTTCGCTCATGGAGGCGGCGGGATGTTACGCGCCGGCTGCCGGCGAGCAATAAATTTGCCGAAACGTCTTCCCGTTTGCTGCCTAAGATACTCACAAGGGCCTGCCGCGCAATAGCGTCAGACCTCGGACTTTATCTCGTCGGGCGTGCCGAAGGCGGCGGCTTTCTTCGCGTCGAACTCGCCCTCCCAGCGCGCGACAACGACGGACGCGAGGCAGTTGCCCATGACGTTCACCGACGTGCGGGCCATGTCCAGCAGCGCGTCGACGCCGAGGATGAGGAACGCACCGGCGACGGGAAGCTTGAAGGATTCCAGCGCCGCCACGAGGACCACGAACGAGGCGCGCGGCACGGCGGCGACGCCCTTCGAGGTCAGCATGAGGATCAGCATCATCGTGATTTGCTGCTCGAGGCCGAAATGGATGCCGGTGGTCGTCTCCGCCGCCTGCGCGACGAACACCGACGCGACCGCGAGGTGCAGCGTGGAGCCGTCGAGATTGAACGAGTAACCCGCCGGCAGCACGAAGCCGACGATGCCGCGCGGCACGCCGAGGCGCTCCATGTTTTCGAAGGCCTTGGGCAGCGCGGCCTCGCTGTTGGCCGTGGCGAAGGCGAGCGTGAACGGCTCGCGCACGGCGCGGATGAACGGCTTCAGGGGCACCTTGGCGATCCAGATGACCGCGCCGAAAACGAAAACCACGAAGAGAACCAGCGCGCCGTAGAGCGTGAACACCAGTTTGCCGAGCGTCACGAGCGAGCCGAGGCCCTGCGCCCCGACCGTCACCGCGATGGCCGCGCCCACGCCGAACGGCGCGAACTTCATGATGACCCCGGCGAACTTGAACATCACGTGCGTGAGGCTGCCGCAAAACTCCAGCACCGGTTTGCCCTTCTCGCCGGCCGCGATGACCGCCGTGGCGAAGAGCACGGCGAACACCACGACCTGCAGCACGTCGTTGCGGGCCATCGCGTCCATCACGCTCACGGGAAACATGTGGACGATGATCTCGGCGAGCGAAAGCGGCTTGGCCAGCGACGCCGTGGATTGCGCGGCGTTGGCCAGCACGACCCCCACGCCGGGCTTCACGAGATTGACGACCACCAGGCCGACGACGAGGGCGAAGGTCGTGACGATTTCAAAATACAGCAGCGCTTTCCAGCCGATGCGCCCGACCTTCTTCATGTCGCCCGTGCCGGCGAAGCCCTGCACGACGCTCGCGAAAATCAGCGGCGCGATCATCACCTTGATCAGGTGCAGGAAGATGTCGCGCACGACCCCCAGCCACTCGACCCACAGTTGCTTCCCGGCCAGCACCGCCGCCGTCGCCGAAGGATCCAGATCCTTCGTGGAAAAATGTTCGCTCATCCACCAGCCGATCGCTACGCCGGCGACGAGGCCGAGCATGATCTGCTGCGTGAGCGAAAGCTGATACCACTTGCGCGGGGCGGCGACGGCGAGTGCGTGGGCGGTCATAAGCGGGGTCCGGCGAATCTACGGCGCGAAGCCTCTTTGGCGAGGAGAACATTTCAACCGAAGGAATTGCTCCGACCGAATCCGATCCTAGACAATCGCTGGGGCCGACCCCAAGCTCGGGCCTGCGCATGCAAGAAAAAATCCATTACGGAGCCGAGGTCGCCGAGGCGATGCGCGGCGGCCGTCCGGTCGTCGCCCTGGAGTCCACGCTCATCACGCACGGACTCCCCTGGCCGGCCAATGCCGAGACGGCGCTCGCGATGGAAGCGGCCGTGCGTAGCGGCGGAGCGACTCCCGCGACTATCGCGATCCTCGGTGGCAAGCTCACGATCGGACTGACGCGCGAAGAAATCGAGCGGCTCGCCCAGCGTCCCGTCGGCAGAGTGCGCAAGTGCAGCCGGCGCGACCTGCCCATCGCCGTCGCGCGCGGCGAGGATGCCGCAACCACGGTCGCCGGCACGATGATCATTGCGCACATGGCGGGCCTCCGCGTGTTCGCCACGGGCGGCATCGGCGGCGTGCATCGCGGCGCGCCGTTTGATGTGTCAGCCGATTTGCTCGAACTCGGCCGCACCCCCGTCGCCGTCGTCTGTTCGGGGGCGAAATCCATTCTCGATCTGCCGCTGACCATGGAGGTGCTTGAGACGCAGGGTGTGCCCGTCATCGGGCTCGGCACCGACACGCTGCCGGCCTTCTATTCGCGCAGCAGCGGACTGCCGGTCGATGTGCGCATCCAGACGCCGCGTGAAGCTGCCGCAATTATTGCCGCCGCGGGCCGGTTGAACACACAACATGGCTTGCTCATCACCGTGCCCGTGCCTGCGGCCGACGAATTTCCCTCCGACCAAGCTGAGGCCGCGATCAAGCAGGCGACCGCCGAAGCCGACGCGCGCGGCATCCACGGCAAGGCGGTCACGCCTTTCCTGCTCGGTCGCGTGGCTGAGCTCACCGCCGGCGGTTCGCGCCGCGCCAACACCGCGCTGCTCGTCAATAACGCCCGCATCGCCGCGTTGATTGCCGTCGCGCTGACCGAGTCGGCCGGTTGATCCCAAGCCCAGTGCAGCTTGCCGCTATGTTCTTGAGCGGGCGCGTGCGGTCCGCAATCTGCGCGCATGGCAAATCTTACCCCGGCCAAGCTCCTTGGCTTGCTCCTCGTCCTCGCCTCCGCCGCGGCGCTCCGCGCTGAAACTAAATCCGAATCCGCCGTCGCTCCCGTGAAAACCGAATTGCCGGCCGCCGCCACCAAATCGGACAAGCCCGAAGCCGCCAGCGACGACGAGCCCGCGCTCTCCGTCACCGCGCACACCGTCACCGTCAACGGCCAGGTGCTGAAATACCACGCGACCGCCGGCTATCTCGTCTTGAAGGAAGAGGACAAGCCGACCGGCTCCGACGACAAGGAAAAATCCGACTCCGCCAAAAAACCGAACAAGGACAACCTTAAGCCGAAGGCACGCGTCTTCTTCACCGCCTACACGCTCGACGATGTCGCCGATCCCGCGACGCGCCCGCTAATGTTTGTTTTCAACGGCGGGCCCGGCTCCGCTTCGATGTGGCTGCACATGGGCGCCATCGCGCCGCGCCGTGCCGTGCTCACCGATGACGGCGAAGCCCCGCCGCCGCCCTACCGGATCGTCGACAACGAGGCCACGTGGCTCGACCGCACCGATCTGGTGTTCATCGACCCCGTCTCCACCGGCTACAGCCGCCCCGCGCCGAAAGAGAACGCGAACCAGTTTCACGGCCTCCGCGAGGACATCGCGAGCGTCGGCGATTTCATCCGCCTCTACACTTCGCGCAACACCCGCTGGCTCTCGCCGAAATTCATCCTCGGCGAAAGCTACGGCACGACCCGCGCCGCCGGTCTCTCCGACTACCTGCAAGGCACCTACGGCTATTACCTCAACGGCATCATCCTCGTCTCGACCGTGATCAATTTCCAGACGCTCAATTTCACGCCGCAGAACAACGAGCCCTACATCGGTTTCCTGCCCACCTACGCGGCGACCGCATGGTATCACAAGAAACTCCCCGCGGACCTGCAGACGAAGAGTCTCGCCGAGGTCGCGGCGCTCGCGCGCCTCTTTGCCGGCGGCGACTACGCGCTCGCCCTCGCGCGCGGCGACACCCTCCCGGCCGCCGAGTTTCAGCGCATCGCGGCCGAGCTCCAGCGCTTCACGGGCATCCCCGCGGTGTATTGGCTCCAGCGCAAACTCCGGTTGCCGGACGCGCTCTACTACAATCAGCAGCTCAAGGACGAGGGCAAGGTCGTCGGCCGGCTCGATTCGCGTTTCACCGGTCTGCGCTACGAGCCCGGCACGGAGAACTACGAATATGATCCCGCCACGGAGGCCGTGCTCGGGCCGCTCAGCGCGGTGTTTAACGACTACGTCCGCCGCGAGCTGAAGGTGGAGACGGATTTGCCCTACAACGCCTTCGCTAACGTCAACCCGTGGAATTTCGGCGACGCCGGCAACGGCCACCCCAACACCGCCGAAGACCTCCGCAAGGCCATGACCCGAAACCCATATCTCAAAATCTGGGTGACCGCCGGCTACTACGACCTCGCGACACCCTATTACGCCGCCGAGAACTCCGTCGCGCTGATGAACCTCGAGCCCGGCATCCGCGCCAACCTCCGCTTCACCTACTACGAGGCCGGCCACATGCACTACATCCACCAGCCCTCGCGCGCGAAATTCAAGGCCGACTTCGAGACGTTCCTTCACGACGCCCTCAACCAGAAATCCGTCCGCGCCACCGCACGGTAGGCGCGTTCAGAGTGCCCGCGCAAAGAGTTTGGTCTCGGCGGCGTCTTCGGTCACGCGGATCATTTTCTCGAAACCGAAGCCGAGTTTCGCCAGCACGCGGATCGAGGCGTCGTTGTCGGGGCTCGTGATCGCGACGACGCGCCGCAGGCCGAATTTCTCTTTGCCCTCCGCGAGAGCAGCCGTCGCCGATTCAACCGCGTAGCCTTGCCCCCAATAGCGCCGGAGAAAAGCGAAGCCGATGTCCACGTCGGGCAGCGTGTCGCGCTGGATGAGGCCGCAGATGCCGGTCGCGGAGCCGTCGGCTTTCAGTGCGACGAGATACATGCCGAAACCGAATTTTTCGTAGCTTGCGAGGGGTGCGCGCTGCAGATAGGCGCGCGCACTGGCGAGATCGCGGACGCCGCGGTCGCCGATGTAGCGCAGCCACGCCGGGTCGTTCACCAGTTCGAGGATGAACGCCGCATCATCGAGCGTGAGCCGGCGCAAGGTCAGGCGAGCGGTAGCGAGAACATTCAGGGGCATGGAAGATGGCTAACTGCGGGAAGCCGGGCGCAGGCGGCATGCATGATCGTCGGCGGTGGCGCGGACATGGGGGCAGCGTGCAATCTTTCGCGCACCTTGAACAGACGGAAGTATCCGCGTCCGGCTCCGTCCGTCGCGCCAGCCGCGGCGAAAACTCCCGGCTTGGCGACGTGCCTCCGATAGGTCATTGCCTTTCAACCGCTGGCGGGCCACCAGTTCCGTAACCAACCCCACGCAACGCATGTCTCCAACCGAACCGTGGCCAACAATCGCATCAGCCCGCGTCAGCTCTCCGCAGATTCGTTCAGGCCGCCACAAACTACAAAGCCTACCCTGTCCGTTCCTGCTTCCAATGTAGCGCAGCCACGACGGGTCTCACCAATTCGAGGATGAACGCCGCATCATCGAGCGTGAGCCGGCACAAGGTCAGGCGTCGGTTTCGAGAACATTCAGGTGCATGGTTGGCGTGTCGATTGAACGATCATTTGCCACGGGTGGAATCAAGAGCTGACCGCAGCTCCCCCCGCGCTGTCGACGGCTGATTTTGTAAAAAGAACCGTTTGTTGGCCGAGATAGAAAACCGGAACCAATGCGTGGCCAAAGTCGCAACCTGCGTGACGCCATGGGCGGTGGCCGGCGCGGGGCTGACCTGACCCCGAATTTTCGAGCCGCTTTTGGTGTTAGTCTGGGCCAAAGAAAGGACCCAGACCATGAAAGGCAAAAGAC
>JANXWT010000461.1 GCA_025351035.1 Opitutia bacterium
AACCGCCGGTCATCCGGATTTGCGCGGACCTGACACTCCAATGGCAGCAGGTCGTGCGGGTGATGGACGAGATCAAGAAGCACAACCTGACCAAGATCACTTTCGACACCGAGACGAAGTAACGCGATGCGCGCGGCCTCCAGCAATGCGGTTTTGGTTTCGCTGATCCTTCACGGGACGGTGGTGGGGCTGATTTTTCTGACGGCGATTTTCGTCGCCCAACAACAGAAGACACCGCCAGTCGTATTTGAATTGGTCGCCGGTCCGCCGACCGCGCCGGAGCAACTCGTCGCGCCAGCGTTGGGCAACTCCGGCGTGAAGCTAAGCGTGCCGAAGGTCGACGTGCCCAAGGAAAAACCGCAACCGCAGCCTGTGGCGTCCAAACCGAAACCGGAGACGACGTTGCAGGCGGAGATGAAGCGGAAGGAGCGGTTGTCCTACAACGAATACAAGCGCACGCATCCCGACCCTAAGCCCGTGCCACCGGCGCCGGCCAAGGCGCCGCGCATTGACGCTGAGGGAATCGCCGCCGGGGTGCGCGGTGGCTCGACTGCCAACAAGAAAGGCGGGGGCGGCGGCAAGGCGCTGACGCGCGAGGAGGGCGAAGCGATGCAAGTTTACGAAACGGCGTTGAAGAACCGTCTGGAAGCGGCGTTTCTCACGACCAAGCCCGCGGGATTGAGTGACACGTTGTCCGCGGAGGTCGAATTTTTCGTCGCCGCGACGGGCGAAGTCTCGGATGTCCGGATCAGCCGCTCGTCCGGCAACCGGGAGTTTGACCAATCGGTTCTGGATGCTTTTCAGAAAATCACCTGGCCTGGGCCCAGACCAGACCACCAGACCGACCTCTGGAAGCTCACTTTCAGAATGAAGGAAGAAAATTAGCACCGAGGAAGATGACTCGGCGATTCCGGCAAGAGTGCGGCGAGAAAAAGTCCTTGCGTTCCGGAGCCAAACCTTACTTTTAGGCCCTTCGCGTGTTTGGGTAAGGGCTCTTAGCTCAGTTGGTAGAGCGCCTCAATGGCATTGAGGAGGTCAGCGGTTCGAACCCGCTAGGGTCCACCAAAGCAGGCAGGATTACCGTTTCCAGAAACGACGGGATTTTTTGCGCAAGGTCGGTGGATTCCGTTCACCGTGGCACAAACAGCCGCGATCCGAGGCGCTGGGTGGCGAGAGCCTCCATGCGCAGGCCGATGCGGAAATCTTTCGCAAAAAAGGCGAGGAAATCCTCGCGCGACATCGTCAGACAGCGACTTTCCTCCATGGCCACCACGTCCGCGGTAACCTCGGTGTTGCCGAGGAGGCTGATTTCTCCGAAATAATCGCCCGACCGCATTCGGTTCAACACGCTCCCCTTCGCGCGGGCTTCGAAGGTGCCGTCATAGATGAGATAAAACCAGTTGTTGGCGTTGCCGCGTTGCAGCACGTAGGAACCGGTGGCAAACCGCACACTTCCGCAGTGCTGCGCATAGCGCACCAGATCATCGAAGGGCCACCCGGCATGAATCACTAACCGCCCGAGAAAGGTCGCGTATAACAGCAGTTCGCGAACGTGGGCTGCGCCGATCCGCCCGACCACGAGTCGATCAAAATCTGTTTTGCCCAAGCGCAGGAGGCGGCTGGGCCGGCTCGCGCGGACCGTCGCCGAACGCACGGTCCCTTCCAACAGGGCAATTTCGCCGAAGCCGCTGCCCGGGCCGAGCCAGCCAATGGTTTGCTGACGCTTGCCGGACTTTAGCTGGCGTTTGAGGATTTCGACTTCACCCTCCAGCACAATATAGAACGTATCACCGGGGTCATCCTCGCTAAAGACCACTTCGCGCTTCCCCATATGCACAGTCTGCATCGCTGTCGCCACTGCGGCCAGATCATCGTCCGATAGAGACTGAAACAAGGCCAGCTTCCGGAGCATGGACGGGATGTCTCCCTGCAGCGGCGCCACGGCAGCCTCGCGCGAGGCATCTTCACGGAGTGGTCGCCGCAATTTGCGATTGAGCCACCAGTGGCCGAAAGCCGCCTTGGTGAGAACAGCGGCGCCCACCAGCACCGCTGCTGCGAGCGTGTAAAAGGTGATGTTCAGCAACTGCTGCAGACTCTGCGACGGCCCGAAGCGGGCGAACAACGCGGCAGCCGGCCCCGGCAGACTATGCGCAAAAGCAAGCCCCGCCACTAAGATCCAGACCGGCCAGTGCAGCATGGTGACGGGTCTCCGGCCGTCCCACCAGGCACGCCATTGTGCCCAGGTATCTTCGCGCCGTTGCTCAAAAATCGACGCGTCACCGACCGAGAAACGTTTCGCTCCCACCCGTGCTTGGAGCCACTGGTCCGCTGCGCTGTCACGCCACGGCGCAAGCACATAAAAAAATCCCGCGAGCACCGGCGCGAGCCAGCCCGGTTGCTGCGCTGCGATCTGGGCGGCTCCGGCCGCGAGCGGCATCGCGCGCAGGGTGGCGACCGCGATTTCGCACTCGCGACCGCCCATCGCCGCCTCTGCCGTGTCAAGACGGAGATGCGGTAGCGGTGTCAGCCAATGAAAACGCACCGCGCGCACCTCGCACCCGCCACCCGCCAATGCGCAGGCGGCGAGTAGTTGGCCGAGGGACAGCAAGCTGCAGGCGACCAGCCAGCCCGCGAGCCAATCGATCCAGCTCGACGGTGCACTCCAAGGATTCAAGGCGAGCGCCACTGACCCGACGACGATCACGGTCTGGCCCAGCCAACCGGCTGCGCGAACAGGAAATCGCAGGTGCCATCTCCGGGCCGGCGATGATTCGGCCAGCTCGTGCTCCGTGATGAGCA
>JANXWT010000057.1 GCA_025351035.1 Opitutia bacterium
GCAGCGCGGGCAGGCGCGGACTTTCCCCGGAATTCAAAAACGGCTGGAAGACCAACAAGACAATCATCACGGCCGCGAAGCACCAGCGCACCCGGTTGGCCGGTCCGTGCCGAAACTGATAGATCAGGCCCGCGATGAAAAACGCCGTGAACATCATGCCGCCTCCCGACCAAAGCCGCTCCTTCAGGTTCAGCTCCATGCCCGTCAGTCCCTTGTTGCCTAGTTTCTTGAGATCGAGGCCCGGAGCTTCGGTCGTCGCCAGATTTTTTTGGGTGGCCGGTTCCGCCGTGATGTCGCCGGCCTTGAGGGCGAGATTTTGCCAAGCCAAACCGAGCGGGTGGCCGGCCACCGCCGTGTTGCGCCAGAGCCAGGGCGCGACCAGCAGAACAAACACCGCTGCCATCACGCCCAGCGCCGGCCAGCGGACCGGGCCCCGCAATCGCCAGACCAGATAGCCGCTCGCCACCAGAATCACCAAGCCGGCCGAATATTCCATCAGGAACAACAGCGCTCCGAGCACCCCCAGGCCCGCCATGCGGAGCACGAGCGGGCGGTCCAGCACCGGCCATTCGCCCGCCTCTCCCTCCAAGTCGGCCAGCACATTGAAAAACGCCAGCGTGAGCACCATGCACAGCGGCAGGCCGTTCAACGCCACCGTTTGTTGCCACAGGGAAACCGAAAACACCGTTGCCAGCACCGCCAGCCAAGCTACGCGGTCATCGAAGAGACGCAATGCCAGCCGCCACACGAGCCACACCGCCAACCAGAACAGCGCGAGGTTGAGCCCGAGCACCCAGTAATCGGGCGCCCACCCGTCGGGTGGCGCGGGGCGGTGCGCCCAGATCGAATTCGGCAGCACCGCGAACATCGCCGCCATCGTCAGCGCGTAAAGGGGCGCATGGTGCAGCTCCGGGTAGATTTTCTTTTCATCGAAAGACATTCCCCGCTGTTTCATCACCGCGTAGGTTTGCGGATAATTCACGAGCGTCGTGAAGCCCTGCCCGCGGGCGATTTGCCGGGCGAGATCGCCCTGCTGCATCACAAACTCATTCGGCAAGCCGTGAAATTGCTTCCACGCGTAGGTGATGGTCAGCGCCAGGGCCGCCACCAGCAGCGCTCCGCCCCGCAGCCAGCGCGCACCCTTGCCCTGTTCCAGCCAGTGAATCAGTTCCTGCGAAGTTTTCATGTCCGGGGGAAATCCAATGGTGCTCGCGGCCGGCCGGCGTTGGGAAAAGGCATCAGCGGTCCAGCACGTCGAGTTCCGGCCATTGTGCAATCTTTCGATGCAGCGTCCGTCGGCTGATGCCGAGCAGCACGGCCGCCTGCGTGCGGTTGCCGCGCGCTTTGATCAGCGCCTCCTTCAGCAGCCGCTTTTCGTTGGCCTCGACCGAAAATGGATTTGCCGGCGTCGGTGAACTCAGCGCCGGGGGTGGGGGCGCCTCGCCGCGGAATTTCGGTTCGAGGTCGTATTCGCTGAGCGCGCCGCCCCGCCGCATCACGACGGCGTTCTCCGCAAAATTCCGCAGCTCGCGGATGTTGCCCGGCCACGGATATGTCTGCAGGTGCCGCATCGCACCCGGCTCGACCGTCACCGGCTCGTAGCCGTTCTCCTTCGAGAAACCCCGGATGAAATGTTCCAGCAGTTGCGGGATGTCCTCCGGGCGCTCGCGCAGCGGCGGCGTGGTGATCCGCACGACGTTCAGTCGGAAAAACAGGTCCTCGCGGAACGTCCCCGCCCGCACCATCTGTTCAAGGTTGCGGTTCGTCGCCGCCACGAGGCGCACGTCGACCGTCATCGTCTTCGTGCTGCCGATGCGCTCGAAGCTCTTCGTCTCCATGAACCGCAGCAGCTTCACTTGGATCTCCGGGCCGATCTCGCCGATCTCGTCGAGGAACACCGTGCCGCCGTCCGCGGCCTCAAAACGTCCGATGCGCCGCTCGATCGCCCCCGTGAACGCGCCGCGCTCGTGGCCGAACAGCTCGCTCTCCAGCAGCGCCGCCGGCAACGCCGCGCAATGCACCGGCACGAACGCGGCGCGCGCCCGCGGGCTCGCTTGGTGGATGGCCTGCGCGATCAGTTCCTTGCCGGTGCCCGTTTCGCCTTCGATCAAAATGGTCGCCTTCGACGGCGCGACCAGCTTCACCCGCTCGATCACTTCCGCGAGCTTCGCCGAGTGCCCCACGATGCCCTCGAAGCTGAATTTCTCGTCCAGTCGCTCGTGCAGTTGCTTCACCTCGATCTCCAGCGATTTCGTTTTCAGCGCCCGCTGGATCAGGATTTCCAGTTTCTCCAGGTTGACGGGCTTGGTCAGGAAATCCACGGCGCCGCGCTTCATCGCCTCGACGGCCGACTCGATGTTGCCGTAGGCCGTCATCATGATCACGACCGGCTTGTTCGGCAGCGCGAGGGCCTTGTCGATCACCTTCAGCCCGCTTTTGCCGGGCATGCGCAGGTCGGTGACGATCACTTCGAACTCCTGCGCCTCCATCAGGTTGAACGCTTCGTCGGCGCTGCTCGCCACCGCCACGTCGTAATTGTCCTGCAACGCCTGCTGCAACCCGTCACGGGTGTGTTTCTCGTCGTCGACGATCAATACGCTCGAAACCATACGGCTATCTCAGTGGCCGCTCCGCAGCCGGTCAACCGGAAATGAGACGAGGTGGCACAGCCCGCGCGAACTCCCCGCTACGGCTCAAACCCGCGCTCATCTCGGCAACGGTTTCAGCAAAGCAAATTTTCCACTCGCCGCCGGTTGGATGAATTTCCGGCGGAACAGATTCACGCGCACGCCGTCGCCGAGCGCCGTCGCGATTTTCGCGCCCATCCCGTCCGGCGCCACCGCGTCCGCCACGTATTGGAAATCCCAGCGGTTCTCCGCGCCCTGCACCAGGCTCCAGTGCCAGCACGCGAAATCCGCCGGCAGCACCGCGTCGATCTCGAACGCCGACACCACCGCGCCATCCGCGCGCCAAAACAAATCCCGCTCGCGCCCGAGGATGCGGAAGCCCGTCGGCGTGCGCCGCACGATGTCGCCCGTGTGGTAGCGCAGCAGCGGCATCGCCACGCGGTCGCGCGTCGTCACGTTGATTTGGAAAACATCCGGCAGCCCGGCACTCCACGGCACGAGCTCCACGAACGCATTGCCCTCGATCACCTGCAAGTTGTCCTGAAACGCGTCGCCGACAAAAATGTAGCCGGCCTCGGTCGAGCCGTAGAGATCGACCTGCGCCGCACCCGGGAAAACTTCGGCGAGGCGCGCACTGTGCTGGCGGCTGGCCTTGCCGTAGGTGAGAATCATCGTGCGCAGGCTCGGCACGCTCACGCGGCGTTTCTTCAGCGCCCGCGCGAGCAGCGACAAATACACCGGCTCGCCCTCGAGCACCTCGGGCTTCAGCGCCTGCAGCTCCCGTGTGATGCGCTCCCACTCCGGCTCGGGAAACACGAACGGGTCGCTCGACAAATTCAGATACACCGTGCCGTCGAAATACCGGTGCGGAAACGGATGGTCCTCGTAGGGGCACAGGTTGCTGGAGCAGCCGATCGGCGCGAGCACCGCCTTGCGATACGGCCGGTCCACGTAGCGCGCCAGCCCCGCATGCGCCAGATACGCGCGCCGCGTCTGCGCGTGCCACCAGCCGTCCTCCATCACCACCGTCATCGGCTGCGCGGTGGAGCCCGACGTGTGTTCGTATTCAAATTTCTTCTCCAGCAATCCGCGCTCGATGGCCGCGTAGTCGCTGAAAAACGCCGCCGGTCCCTGCGTGAGAATTTCCTGTTTCGTCAGCAGCGGAATCTCGCGGTAACACGACCACGCGAGCGGACCGCCATGCAATGGAAACCGCCGCCCGTAAAGCGGACTGCGCTCGTAGATCGCGCGGATTTCCGACTCCAGCGGCGCCGGCAACCGAGAATCAACCTGCGCGCCGAGCGTCGCGGGCGAGTTGGCAAAAGTGGGCGCCGTCACCGGGGTTTCCATGAAGTCCGCGCAGTAAAGTCCCGCGCCCGGCAATGTCAAACGGCGGTCTTCACCCGGGGAATCAGCCGCCGGACGGAGTTCCCGGGCCAACTCCGGGCCGCGAACCCGCGGCCACGGGGGCGACTCGAACCCGCTCAGCCCCCGGCCGCCGTCGCGGCCCAGCAATGTCATCTATTATATGACAAACTCCTCGGCCGCGCCCTCCCGGACAATGTCATATAATAGATGACATTGCCGCCAGCACCGTCACGCGGGAGTTTGCCCTTTGCGGCGCGCGCTGAGCCAGCCCATCAACAGCAGCGTTCGCTCCGCGTCCGCGCACGCGGTCTTGGCGACCAGCAGTTGGTGGATGCGCTGGCGAGGCAGGCCGATGATCCGGCCGAGCCGCACCTTGTCGCCGTGGCGCGTCAGCTGCGCTTCGCAGGCTACGGCCAGTTCATTCCACAACGGCGTCTCCGGTCCCGGGCGCAGTGCCTGAAAACCCCGGCGCTTGTGCCGCGATTTGGTGATTTTCTTCACTCCCATCATAGCGGCCAGGGCCGCGGCTTCCAAGATTTCAGTGAGCGGCTCCAGTTGCCGCAGGCGGGCAGGGATTGGCATTTGCATGCCGCCAGCTTGGCCGGTCGAGGGCCGAATGTCATCTATTATATGACATTCACTTTCGCGGGCGCTTCGCCTTTTGCGGCCGGCCAGGGGCCGAGGTCCGGGGTGGAGGCCGTCGCCTGCACCTCGGGCCCGCGCAAGAGCCGCCCGGACTGGGCCCGCAGGCGCTCTCGACCGAATGTCATCTATTATATGACAAACTCTGCGGACGCGTCATTCCGGACAATGTCATATAATAGATGACATTGTCGGCGGTGCGGTGGGCGCGTGGCAACGGGGGGCTGCAAATTCTCAGCCTTTCTTCAGCTTCGCCCACACCGGCGCGAAGAGCAGGAGTGCGTCCAGCACCAGCGCGTGCGTGATGCCGCCGGCGCAGGCGAGCGCGTAGACTTCGTCGACGGGCAGCGTGAGAATTTCGAATTCCTCGTCCTCGTCCCACTCCAGGTCGTCGCGCCGCTGCGCGTCCTCCACGAGCACGAGGTGGCAGCGGTTGTGCTGGATCGCGGGATTCGGATGCACGCTGCCGAGCAGCCGCGCCCGCGCGCCGCGGTAGCCCGATTCCTCGCGCAGTTCGCGCTGCCCGGCCGCCACCGGATCCTCGCCGGCGTCGATGACCCCACCCGGGATCTCGAGGGAAAAACCGTCCGTGCCGAAGCGAAACTGCCGCACGAGCACGAGCTGGTGCCCGGGCGTGAGCGCGATCACGTTCACCCAATCGGGCGCGTCGATCACGAAAAAATCGCGCGCGGTCTTCCGGCCGGGATGGCGGTAGCGCACGCGCTGCACGTCGAAGATGCGCGTGTGCGCCTCCACGGTGGAGCCGAGTTTTTGCCAGCGGTGCGGCGGGCGGGGCGGCGGCATGTTTTTTCGGGCGGGCAAAAAAAAGCCTCCGCGACTCGGGTCGGGGAGGCGGGAAAATCAGCGGGAGGAAATCACTTCGCCGGGAGGCGGATCTTCTGGCCGACGCGGAGGTGGCTCGGCTCAAGGCCGGGATTCTCCGCCATGACCGCGTCGATCTTCATCGCAAATTTCTTCGCGACCTTCGCGACGGTGTCGCCGGCCGCGATGGTGTAGGTGCCGTCGGCATTGCGCACGCCGGTCGGGGCGGCCCCGGCCTTGCCGGGCGCGGCCGCGCGGGCTTTCTGCGCCTCTTCCATCTTGGCCACCGCGGCGCGCATCGCGCCGATCTCGGTGCCCACCTGGTTGAGCGCGTTCTGCACGCCGTCGCGCAAATTCTTCATGTCGGTCTCGGACTTGGTGCTCGCGGCGCGCACTTCATTCTCGAGCGTGGCGATCTTCGGAATTTCCTCGCTGTGGGCGGCGAGGATTTTCTCCGCCTTCGTGATTTTCACGTAGTCGGCGATGGCCAGAAGCAGCGCGATAACGCCGGCCACGACGCCAACGATCGGCATCATGTTGTTAGAATTTCCACTGTCGCGGGAAAGGGTGTCCATGTGTTTTTAGAGATTAAGAAATCGTATTTAGGTCGGGGGCTGGGGCTAGGCAAGAAGCAATTGTTCACAGTTTCCGGACCGGTGAAATATCTTCCGGGTCAGGCCGGGACCTGCGCCCGGCGCCCCCGGGCGGCACCGGCCCTTGGCGGCAGGTCGTGCCAACCTCCGGTTCGAAAATGGTCGGGGCGATAGGATTCGAACCTACGACCTCCTGGTCCCAAACCAGGCGCTCTACCAGGCTAAGCTACACCCCGTGACTGCCGCGATGGGAGGCACGCAACCCCGCCCTGTCAACGCTCCCGTGGAATTACTTGCCCAACGTCTGGTCCAGCCACTGCCGGCCTTGGCCGGATTTCAGAAATTTCTCCCGTTCCCTCGCGGCCAGATAAGTCGGATATTGCTCCGTGTGCACCAAGGCAAATTTCCCTAGCATCTGGCCTCCTTTGCTCGTAGTGCGGCGGTGTTCACTGAGCCGTCGCGCCAGATCGATAGTGATGCCAACATAGCGTCTGCGATTCTGCAAACCCCGCAGGACATAGACAATGATCTCTGCGCGTTTCAT
>JANXWT010000074.1 GCA_025351035.1 Opitutia bacterium
CGACGGCGGCGGCGTAGGGCGCGAGACCGAACACGCCGCGGAAGATGAGGAATTCGCCGACGAAGCCGTTGAGGCCCGGCAGGCCGATCGAGGAGAACATCGCGATGCCGCAGAGGCCGGCGAAGAGCGGCGCGGAGGTGCGCACGCCGCCGAAGTCAGCGAGGCCGCGGTTGCCATTGCTGCGCGAGGCGAGGATGCCGGCGCAGAAGAACAACGCGGAGGCGGAGAGACCGTGGTTGAACATCTGGAGCAGCGCGCCGCTCAAGGCCGCGGCGGAAGCTTCGGGTGCGGGAGCGGTGGCGCCGGCGACAGCGAACAGCGCGAGCAGGCAGTAGCTGACGTGGTTGATCGACGAGTAGGCGATCATGCGCTTGATGTCGGTCTGCGCCATCGCGGCGAAAGCGCCGAGCACGACGCCCGCGAGCGCGAGCCAGAGCAGCACGCCGGAGGCGGCGTGGAGCTGCGCGGGGAAGAGCGGCCAGAGGATGCGGAAAAAACCGTAGACACCCATCTTCGACATGATGCCGGTGAGGAACATCGACGCTCCGGTCGGCGCCTCGGCGTAGGTCGAAGGCAGCCACGTGTGGAACGGGAAGAGCGGCACCTTGACGGCGAGGCCGAGGAACACGCCGACGAACACGATCTTGATCCACCACGGACCGAGCGCAGCGGCGATTTCGCCACTCGCGGCGGCGTGGGCGAGTTGCGGGAAGTTGAGCGAGCCCGTCGCGCCGTAGATGGCCGCGAAGGCCGCGAGCATGAATGCGCTGCCGGCGAGAGTGTAGATGACGAACTGGTAGGCCGCGCGCGGGGCCTTGGCTCCGCCCCAGAGTTTGATGAGGAAGAACGCCGGCACGAGACTCAGCTCCCAGAAGATGAACCAGTGGAAGAAATCCAGCGCGAGAAACACGCCGAGAGCCGCGCCTTGCAGGAGAAGGAAGAGGAGGTTGAAGAGGCGCACGTCGCGCTCGAGCTTCCACGACGCGAGCAGCGCGGCCGGAGCGACGAGACCGGTGAGCAGCACGAGCAGCAGGCTCATGCCGTCGAGGCCAAGGTAGTAGTGGACGCCGAGCGGGCGGATCCAGTTGTGGACTTCGACGAATTGGTAGCCGGTCGCTGCGGGATTGAAACCCGAGCACGCGATGAGTCCGAAAATGAGCGTCGAGAGACTCGTGCCGAGCGCAAGACCGCGGCTGGCCGACGGTGAGAGACGCGGCAGCAGCGCGAGCACGAGCGCGCCGGCCCACGGGGCGAAGACGAGCAGGGAAAGGAGCGGGAGAGAGTTCATCGGCCACCTCCGAGGACCACGAGCAGCACCAGCACGACGAACGCGAGGGCGAGGACGCGCAGGTAACCGTGGGCGTCGCCCGTCTGCGCCTTCGAGTAGCTTTTCCCGGCGCCGCGGAGTTTCTCGCTCGTGGCGTTGAAGCCGGTGTTGAGGCCGTCCTCGTCGTTGTCGAGGCTCATCACCCCGGTGAAGTGCGCGAGGCGCGTGAGGAAACTGATCCCGCCGCCGAGCACGTAGCGGTCGAAGCCGGCGGAGAGCGCGGCGAAGGCGAGGTTCGCGCGGCCGACGGTGGCGGCGTAGAGTTCGTCGAAACCGAGACGCGCGGCGAGAGCGGCGAAGACGGACGGCGAGGCGGTTTCGAGCGGGTCTTTCGCTGTGGCGGACTGGCGGAGCTTGCGGCCGTAGATCGCCCAGCCGGCGCCGAGACCAAGCGCGACGAGAACGATGGAGAGCACCATGAGGCCCGCGCCTTCGAGGAGCGAGTGGCCATGGACTTCGGCTTCACCGAGGAGTTTGGCCTGCAACCACGGGAAGACGGGCGTGCCGAGGAAGCCGAGCGCGACGGCGCAGATGGCGAGGATGATGAGCGGGATCGTCATCGCGGCCGGGCTCTCGTGCGCGTGTTCGGCGGCGGGCGAGCGGGCCTGGCCGAAGAAAACCTCGGCGACGAGGCGCGTCATGTAGAACGCGGTCAGCACGACGGCGGCGAGGCCCATGATGAGCGGCAGAAGGGAAACGTCCCACTCAAGCGCGGCGTGGAGGATGGCTTCCTTGCTCCAGAATCCGGAGAAGAGGAACGGCACGCCGGCGAGGGCCATCATGCCGATGGCGAAAGTGGCGAAGGTCGTCTTCATCGGGCCGCGGAGGCCGCCGAGTAACCGCATGTCCTGCTCGTGATGCGCGGAGTGGATGACGGAGCCGGCACCGAGGAAGAGGAGGGCCTTGAAGAACGCGTGCGTTAGGAGATGGAAAATCGCGGCGACCCACGAGCCGACGCCGAGAGCGAGCATCATGTAGCCGAGCTGCGAGACGGTGGAGAACGCAAGGGCGCGCTTGATGTCGTTTTGCGCGACGGCGATGCAGGCGCCCATCAACGCGGTGATCGCGCCGATGAACGCGACGACGGTCAGCGCGTGCACGGGGACGTGCGCGAGAGCCTGATCGGCGGACATCAGCGGGTAGACGCGCGCGATGAGGAACACGCCGGCGGCGACCATCGTGGCGGCGTGGATAAGCGCGGAGACGGGCGTCGGGCCTTCCATCGCGTCGGGCAACCAGACGTGCAGCGGGAACTGGCCGGACTTGCCGACGGCACCGCAGAAGATGAGCAGGCCGATGGCGGTCGAGAGCGCGAGGCCGCAGGAGAGCGTCGTGCCCGCCATGGCGGAGAGCGACGCGGCTTCGAGGACACCGTGGCCGCCGTCGAAGAACAGCAGCGAGCCGCGGGCGTCATAGAGCCAGAGGAGGCCGAGCAGGAAACCGAGGTCGCCGATGCGCGTCGTGATGAAAGCTTTTTTCGCGGCGGCGGCGGCGGACGGTTTGTGGAACCAGAAACCGATGAGCAGATACGAGGCGAGGCCGACGAGCTCCCAGCAGATGAAGAGGAGCAGGAGGCTGTTGGCGACGAGCAAGCCGAGCATCGCGGCGGCGAAGAGGCTGAGGAAACAGAAGAACTGTTTGAAGTTCGCGTCGTCCTTCATGTAGCCGGTGCTGAAGATGAAAATCAGCGAGCCGACGAAGGTGACCATCACGCACATGAACGCCGTGAGCGGATCGAGCAGCCAGCCGAGGCGCAGCGCGCCGGAGCCGAGGTCGAACCACGCGAAGTTGTAGTAATCAAATCCTACGACTTGGTGCCAAACTGTCCGTCCGGTTGCGTCAACATGAGTGGCGCAACCGACGTCGTTGAGAACATAGTAGAGCGCGAGGCACGAGAAGACGAACGAGGCGACCATCGCGGTGATGGCGGCGCCGGCCGCGAGGGAACGTCCGCGGCGGGGCGTCAGCGCGCCGATGCCGGCCGCGAGAAGCGGCAGGGCGGGAATGAGCCAGAGAGATTGCGCGGAAAGATTCATAAACTTAACCACAGATAGACACAGATGGGCACAGATACCTGACGCGCTCGGTCGAGCCGTCGCGTTGGGGAATCAATCTGTGTGAATTTGTGTTCATCTGTGGTTCAAAAAATCAGCCTTTAAGCCGGTTGGCTTCCTGCAGCCGAATCGACTGCTGGTGGCGATAGACGGCGATGACGAGCGCGAGGCCGACGGCGGCTTCGGCGGCGGCGACCGCGATGGAGAAGAGGACGAAGATGACGCCGGTGCCGGCCGTGTGATTCGGGCCGTAGCGCCAGAAGGCGATGAAGTTGATGTTCGTGGCGTTCAGCATCAGCTCGATGCCGAGGAGAACGAGGATGGTGTTGCTACGCGCGAGCGCGCCGACGAGCCCGATGCAGAAGAGCGCGCTGGAGAAGAGCAGACTGAGTTGGAGGGGACTCATGACGCGTCCTCCTTTTCGGTGCGGCGGCCGACGGCGGCGAGGACCACGCCGCCGAGCAGCGCGACGGTGAGAATCACGCCGACCACGAGGACCGCCGCGGCTTGCGGGCCCATGAGCTGCTGGCCGAGTTCACGGACGGTGAACGAGCGGGCCGGGCCGGCGGAGAAGTTGAGCGGCGTAAAGAGGATCGCGCCAAAGAATACGGCGGCGACGGCGCAACCGGTGTAGATGGCGGTGACAGAGCGCCATTTGCCGTCGGGGGCGGGGGCGAGTTCGGCGACGGAGCGGCGCGTGAGCAACACGGCGAAGAGGACGACCATGGAGATCGCGCCGATGTAGATGAGCCCTTGGGCGAAGGCTAGGAACTCGGCACCGGCCCACAGGTAGAACATCGCGACGCCGGCCCAACTGGCGACGAGCAGGAGCGCGCTGTGGATCAGGTTGCGCAGCGACATCGCCAACGCAGCAGACGCGAGCGTGAAGAGTGCGATAGTGATAAGAGCGACGATCACGGGATTTTGGATTTTGGATTCTCGATTTTCGATTTCAGAAATCCGGAACGCGCCGTGGTGTCGGCGGTTTGGGCAATCCAAAATCGAGAATCCAGAATCGAAAATTTCATGTGGCGTAGCGGTAGGTGCGCGGGCCGCGGCCGGCGTTGAGCCGGCGGCCAAGCAGCACGAAGGGAATGAGCACGATGGCGGCGGACACGCCCCAGCGGACGAGTTGCAGCGGGCCGGACCAGCCGGAGGCGAG
>JANXWT010000160.1 GCA_025351035.1 Opitutia bacterium
CGATTGTGGAGCGCGCCGCCTAAGCCGGCCGCGCCTCGGCCGGCTCTGCGCAGAGTCTCAGCCAGCTTTGCCTTCTTGACACTGCACAATCTCCCCTCGTCACTTCCGCAGATGGCAGCCAACGATCCCGCGCCCCACCGCATCCTTGTTGCGGACGACCAAGCCGACGTGCTCGAAGCACTGCGCCTATTGCTCAAGGCTGAAGGCTATCAGATCGACGCCGTCAAATCGCCCGGCGCGGTGTTGAAGGCCGTCGAACAGCGCGACTACGCACTCGCGCTGATCGATCTGAACTACGCACGCGATACGACCTCCGGACAGGAAGGGCTCGACCTATTAATGAAATTGCAGGCCGCCGATGTCACCCTGCCGGTCGTGGTGATGACGGCGTGGGCCAGCGTTGATGTCGCCGTTGAGGCCATGCGCCGCGGCGCGAAAGATTTTGTAACCAAACCGTGGGACAATCCGCGTTTGCTCGCGATTGTGAAGAACCAGATCGAATTCGCCGGCGCCGTGCGCGCCTACAAGCGCCTTGAGCAGGAAAATCAGATTCTTCGCGGCAAGGGCGGCCCGACCCTGATCGCCCAGTCGCCTTCAATGCGCCCGGTGCTCGACATGATTGCGCGCGTCGGCCCGTCCGATGCGAACATCCTCATCACCGGCGAAAACGGCACCGGCAAGGGCGTTGTCGCGCAGGCGCTGCACGCTGTTTCGGTGCGCGCCGGCAAGCCTTTCATCTCGGTCAACATGGGCGGACTGCCCGAGGGGATTTTCGAGAGCGAACTCTTCGGCCACGTCCGCGGGGCGTTCACCGACGCGAAGTCCGACCGGGCGGGACGCTTTGAGCTCGCCGACGGCGGCTCGCTGTTCATGGATGAGATCGGCAACATCCCGATGGGCGGGCAGGCAAAAATCCTGCGCACTCTCGAAACCGGCGAATATGAACGCGTCGGTTCCTCGCGCACCTACCGCGTCAACGTCCGTCTGATTTCCGCCACCAACTCCGATCTGCCGACCGAGGTCGCCGCCGGCAAATTCCGGCAGGATCTGCTTTTCCGGCTCAACACGATTCACATTCACCTGCCGCCGGTGCGCGAGCGCCGCGAAGACATCCCGCTGCTCGCGCAGCATTTTCTCAAGCAGCATGTCGCGCGTTACCGCAAGCCGATCACCGGTTTCGATGACGGCGCACTGGAGGCGATGCGCGACTACGCCTGGCCCGGGAACGTGCGCGAACTCGATCACTCGGTCGAACGCGGGGTGCTGATGGCGCATGGGAAATTGCTGCGCGCGCCCGATCTCGGACTCAACGCCGGCCAAGCGACCCCGCGAATGGAGGACATGAGCCTGGAGGAAGTTGAGTCTTTCCTGATCAAGAAGACGCTCGCGCGCTGCGACGGCAACGCCCGCAAAGCCGCCGAGCAACTCGGGCTCAGCCGCAGCGCATTCTACCGCCGGCTTGAACGCTACGGACTTTGAGTGCCCGGGCACCGCGCTCGCCGGTTTCAGCTTGGCGGGCTGTGGCGCAGGCCTAACCTAGCAACGATGGCCAAACCTCAACGCCGCGTTGCGCACGAGCAGCGAATTTTCCTCGAGACGCTCGTCGCTGGCTTGCCCGGCGTCATCGTGGCCATGGGCCTGCTCTGGAGCGGCGACTTCACCCCGAAGGTGCAGTGGACGCTGACGCTGGTCGTCGCGGGTTTCTGGCTCGGTTACGGACTGGCTGTGCGCGAGCATGTCACCCGTCCGCTGCAAACGATGGCCAATCTCCTCACGGCGCTGCGGGAGGGAGATTTTTCCGTGCGCGCTCGCGGGGCCAACCGCGACGAACCGCTCGGTGACGTGCTCGCGGAAATTAATTTGCTCGGCGGCGTGCTCCAGGAACAACGTCTCGGAGCTCTCGAAGCCACGGCGCTGCTGCGCACGGTCATGGAGGAGATCGACGTGGCCGTCTTCGCGTTTGATAGCAATGAAACGCTGCGTTTGGTAAACCGCTCCGCGCAGGAGTTGCTGGCCCAACCCGCAGAGCGCATCCTCGGTCGCGAGGCGAGTGAACTCGACCTCAAGGACTGTCTCGGCGGCGAACCAACCCGCGTGCTCACCCGCACGTTTCCGGGTGGGGCCGGTCGGTGGGGCATGCGCCGCACGTCATTCCGCGAAGGGGGACTGCCGCACTCGCTCGTCGTCATCGCTGACCTCAGCCAGCCGCTGCGCGAGGAAGAACTCAAGGCCTGGCAGCGCCTCGTGCGCGTTATCGGTCATGAATTGAATAACTCCCTCGCGCCGATCAAATCCATCGCTGGCAGCCTGAACACCATGCTGCGCAAGCCGCAGCGCGCCGCTGACTGGGAAGAGGACATGTTCTCCGGTTTGGATATCATCGAGGCGCGCGCGGAGGGGCTGAATCGATTCATGCAATCCTACGCGCGTTTCGCCAAACTCCCGCAACCGACGCGCACCCGGGTAGAAATCGCACCGCTGCTTCGCCGGCTGGCATCCCTCGAAACCCGCCTGCCCGTGCAAGTCGTCGATGGCCCGGAAATCCTCGTCAATATCGATGCGGCCCAGATTGAACAGGTTATCATCAACCTCGTGAAAAACGCTGTGGATGCCGCCCTTGAAACCGGCGGCGGTGTGCGCATGACATGGGAAAAAACACCCGGGCAACTCGAAATATGGATTGAGGATGACGGTCCGGGCATCGCCAACTCACAGAATTTGTTCGTGCCTTTTTTCACCACCAAACCAGCAGGCTCAGGCATCGGCCTCGTGCTTTGCCGCCAGATCGCCGAGAACCATGGCGGCAACCTCGCACTCGAAAATCGCACCGACACCGCGGGCTGTATTGTCCGGTTGCGCCTGCCGCTTTAGCACGGCCTCGATCACCGACACCCGCCTGCTTCCCATTTCCGGGACGGTTGCTTCCCGCCTTCGCGCTTGAAGGCGGTGAGGCCTAAGGTGGTGAAATTGTCTAAGAGATTGCTCCCAGTCACTTAGAGCTTTGTGCGCACTTGGCACGAGCGGTGCAATCAGGCTGGCAACTTAACTCTTGAAGAATGGATATTCCCCGCCCTAACGCCGCCAAGGACAAGCGCAAGAAGCGCATCATTTACGCAACCGTCACTGCCGTCGTCTTGATCGGCATCACGGTTGCATTGTCGCGCCTGAAACCCGCCGCTCCCACCGTTGAACGCAATCTGGTATGGATCGACACCGTGAAACGCGGCCCGATGGTGCGCCAAGTCCGCGGCCTCGGCACCCTTGTCCCCGAAGAAATCCGCTGGATCGCCGCGCGCACCCAGGGCCGTGTGGATAAGATTATCTTGCGCCCCGGCGCGGTTGTCGAACCGGGCAGCTTGATTCTTCAGCTCTCCAATCCCGACGTTGAATCGAGCGCCGCCAATTCCGACTCCCAGCTTCGCGCCGCCGAAGCACAGCTCACCAATCTGCGGGTCCAATTGCAAAGCCAGCTGCTCGCCTCCGAGTCCACTCTGGCCAATGCCCGCGCTGCTTTCGAGCAGGCCCGCCTCACCGCCGAGGTGAACGACGAACTTTTCAAAGACGGCCTCGTTTCGCCGATGACAGTGAAACTATCCAAGGTCAACGCCGACGAAGCCGCGACGCGCAATGAAATTGAGAAGAAGCGTTACGCTTTTGCACAGGATTCCATCACTCCTCAACTCGCTGTGCAGGAAGCCGAGGTTGAGCGTCTTCGCTCGCAGGCTAAACTGCGCCACGACGAACTCGCGGCTCTCCAAGTCCGCGCCAGCATGGCCGGTGTGCTCTCCGCTCTTCCCGTCGAAGTAGGCGCCCAAGTCCAGCCCGGCACCAATCTCGCCCGCGTCGCCGATCCCTCCAAGCTCAAGGCCGAGGTCCGCATCGCGGAAACCCAGGCCAAGGACATCGCCATCGGCCAAGTCGCCCAGATCGACACCCGCAACGGCATCGTTGAAGGCCGCGTCGCCCGCATCGACCCCGCCGTGCAGAATGGCACCGTGCTCGTCGATGTCTCGATCGTGAACGAACTTCCCCGCGGGGCCCGCCCCG
>JANXWT010000200.1 GCA_025351035.1 Opitutia bacterium
CGCCGCACCGCGCGCGGTCGTGCTGATATGGCGGACGCCGCACGCCAATTGCCGCTATTACCGTCTGCACCCGGCACACCGCTCTCGCTCCATCTGCTGACTGGCGCACGCTTCTGGGAACAAACCGCTTTTTGCCTCTGGACGTTTGCCCGTCACGCCCAACGGCCGCTTACGCCGGTCATTTACGATGACGGCACTCTCGCCGCTGAGCACCGCGAACCGCTGGCCCGCCTTTTTCCTGCTACGCGTTTTCTGGCGCATAGCGAAACCCTCGCCCGTCTCGATGCCCACCTGTCCGCCGCGCAGTTTCCCGCGCTGCGCGATCGTTGGCTTCATTACCCCAATATCCGCAAACTTACCGACGTGCACCTTGGCGGCACCGGCTGGAAACTGGTCATCGACTCCGATTTGCTTTTTTTCCGCCGACCAGAATTGCTTATCGCTTGGCTCGACCAACCAGTCCAGCCGCTGCACGCCGTCGACATTGAAACTTGCTACGGTTACTCTCGACCGTTGCTTGACTCGCTCGCCGGTGCGCCCCTCGCCGAACGCGTCAACGTTGGCTTGTGCGGCCTGGACAGCGGCGCACTCGACTGGGAGCGCCTTGAACACTGGTGCCGTGTTCTCCGCGAACGCGAAGGCACGCACTATTTTCTCGAACAAGCTGTCGTCGCGATGCTGCTCGCTGGCCGCCCTTGCACCGTCGCCCCGGCCGCCGATTACGTGACACTGCCACGCCCACCCGAAATCCATAACTGTCGTGCCGTGATGCACCACTACGTCGCCGGATCCAAGCGGGCCTATTTCCGGCAAAACTGGCGGCGTTCAGTTAATTTGGAATGCTGAGGACTCCGTCCAAAAGCATGCTTGAACCGATCCAAATGCTCTGGGTGTGCGGTGAACTCTCCCGCATGGAGCAGCTCAGTGTCCGCTCTTTTCTCGCCCGGGGCCACCCTGTCCACCTATATAGCTACGCCCCCGGTCGCAATCTCCCACGTGGAGTGCAGCTTTTCGATGCTACCGAGATTGTGCCGAGCCAACTCGCCCCGCTTTCACCCGGTGCTCCATTCGCCAAGGGAAGCATGGGGGCCTTTAGCGACTATTTTCGCTACCACCTACTCCACGCCCGCGGAGGCTGGTGGGCCGACATGGATATTGTTGCCACCCATCCGTGGCGCTTCGCCGCCGAAGCCCTCACGGCCTCGACTGACGAGAGTGGCTTCGGTCGCATCGCCAACACCTGCGTCATGCGCTTTCCTGCCGGACATGCGCTCATGCGGGCCTGCCTTGGTGAGTTTGAAAACCTTGATGTCCGCGAGTCTGACATCAGCCAGACCGGGCCGCTCTTGCTCCACCGTGTTATGGGTCGTCTGAACCTCGGTCACCTCATGCTCGACCCCTCCATCTTTTGCCCCGTCCCTTGGAACGCCAGCTGGCAGCTCGTGCGCCCGCTCTGGCGGCGCTTCACTCTCGACGAGCTCAAGCAACGCTTTCGCCGGCCGCATCTGTCCATGCGGTTTCATCGCAACACGGTCGCCGTCCACCTCTGGAACGAGACTTGGCGCGCGGCCGGACTCGACAAAAACGCCCGCCATGCGTCCACCTGTCTCTACGAACGCCTCCAGCGCCGATGGAATCCTTAGTCTCCATTCTCATCCCCTGCTACAATGCCGCGCCTTGGCTGCCGCAGACGCTCGAGTCGGCGCTCGCCCAAACCTGGCCGCACAAGGAGATCATCGTCGTCAACGACGGCTCCACGGACAACTCGCTCGCAGTCGCGCGTAAATTCGAGGCGCACGGCGTCCGCTTGATCGACCAGCCCAATCGCGGACAATGTGCCGCCTATAACGCCGCTATCCGCGCCGCCCATGGTCAGTATTATGAGTTCCTCGATGCCGACGACCTCATTGCGCCCGACAAGATCGAGCGACAGATGGAACGTCTCGTGCAACTGCCGGCAGGGTGGCTCGCCACCGGCTGCTGGGCACGATTCCGGGAGATACCGACGGAGGCAATTTTTGATCACGGCCCGGTTTCCCGAGATCTGGCACCCATCGACTGGGTCGTCGCACTCTGGAACAGCGATTCGATGATGCACGGGGCCGCTTGGCTGGTTCCCGCCGCCTTGGTGAAGCAGGCTGGAGATTGGAATGAGCAACTTTCACTCATCAATGACTTCGAGTTTTTCAGCCGGCTGGTTCTCGCCGGCAGCGGGGTCGCCTACTGTCCGGATGCCCGCAGTTATTACCGCTCTAATCTCGCGGTCAGCCTCAGCGGCCAGCGCTCTGCGGCCGCGTGGCAGTCGGCCTTCGACTCCGTCCGCCTGGGCACGGCGCAGTTACTCGCGCACGAAAACTCTCTGCGCACTCATGCGGCGAGTGCGAACGTCTGGCGCAACCTCACCTTCGATTCCCATCCGGATGCGCCTCCCGCGCTGCGCCGCCTCGGCGAAGACCGCGTGCGCGAGCTCGGGGCAGAACTCGGGCGTCCGCGCGGCGGCCCATGGTTTACACTGGCCTCTCGATTGCTCGGTTGGAAGTTGGCACGCCGCCTACAATTCGTGCGCCAGCGGCTTACAACCTTCGTTTGACTCATGTTCGCCATCCGTATTTTCTCTGCAGGTATCGCCGAAAGAATTGATACTGCTGGCACAGTCCGCGGCGGCGGCAATACCATGACAAGGGCAACTGGTGCCATCTCTGTCGCACGAAATACGATTTAGCGAATCCGGCACCTGTCTACACCACACGACCAGCGATCCACTGTTCTTTGTCTCATGGAAGTATCCGTCATCATCCCGACTCACAATCCGCATCCCGAGCGTCTGCGCCGCGTGCTGGTCGGTCTCCGCGCCCAGACACTGCCCGCTGATCGCTGGGAAACCTTGCTGATCGATAATGACTCCCGGCCGCCCGTGGATGCCACGGCCTTGGCGGCCGTCGCGCCCACAAACTTCCGCGTCGTGCGCGAGCCTTACCTCGGCCTCTCCGCGGCACGCCGTAGAGGCTTGACCACCGCTTGCGCCGCACTCTGCGTGCTCGTCGACGACGACAACGTCCTGGCGCCGGATTACCTCGCGCAGGTCGTCCGGCTGTTTGCCGCGCATTCGCAGATCGGCGCGCTGGGCGGTCGCAGTGCCCCGGAGTTCGAGACCGAACCGCCGGCGTGGATGCGCCAGTTCGAAGGCTTGCTCGCCTGCCGCGATCTTGGACCGCAGCCGATAATTTCGACCGGCCTGCGCGATTTGGTTTCCGGCAAAAACAAGTATCCGGCAGGCGCCCCGATCGGGGCCGGCATGGCGCTCCGTCGCGAGGCCGCTCTGCTTTGGCTCAACCGGGCCGACGACACGCTGTTTTCCGACCGGCGCGGCCAGGAGCTGTCGTCGAGCGGCGACAACGAGATCGTGCTTACGCTGCTCCAGCGCGGTTGGGAGGTCGCCTATTTCCCGGAGCTGTCGCTCCTCCATCTTATTCCTTCATCCCGCACCAAGGTTTCCTACCTCGCGCGGCTCAACTGCGGCATTCAGAAATCCTGGGTCGAGCTCCTGATCGGCTACAACGCCAGTCCCTGGCCACAAGTCGCCGCGTGGTCGGTCCCGCTGCGCAAACTGAAGGCGTGGTTCACGCACCGTGCGTGGTCGGGTCCGGCCGGCTACGTCCGTTGGAAGGGCGCGTGCGGACATTTCCAAGGCCGCCTCCGCCAGACTTCCACTTTCCATCGGTGAGCAGCCTCTCCGGCCGTATTCTCTATCAACTCTACCACCGCCCGGTCGGGGCAAGGCGCACGAGCTGGCAGGCGGGCGGTCCGATCACCACGACCCGGCCGAGGTGCCCGGCTGGCAAACCGTCCGCCGCTTGCAACTCCTTCTGAAGCGCCAGCCATGAAAATTTTTCTCGTC
>JANXWT010000220.1 GCA_025351035.1 Opitutia bacterium
CCCATACGCGTCGATGCGCCTGCGGCGAGCAATACGAGTCCGCATTGGAGCGCGAGGTCAGCCATTGATGGGCTCCGTGCGCTCGCGCAAATGGATGGGATCACGGCCACTGAGCCGTGCCTGCATCTCGGCGAGGACTGCGAGCGCCACGGTCTCCGGCGTCGTGGCTCCAAGGTCGAGACCCACGGGCGCGTGGAATCTCTCGCGCATCTCCGCCGAGATGGCGAGTCCCTCCGCCGCGAGTGTGGCGAGAATGCGCTCGGCGCGTTTCTTGGGTCCCAGCAAGCCGAGGTAGGCGAGCGGTCGGGGCAGCAATGCACGGAGAAGCGGCAAATCGTCCTTGTAGCGGTGCGTCATCACGACGGCGAATGCGCGGGCGCCGACTGTCGTTGCCGCGCCGGGATCATTCTCGCGCAGCACGACGAGGCGGCTGGCTTCAGGAAAGCGCGCCGCGGTGACATAGCTGGAGCGTGCGTCGGCCACCGTGACATGCCAGCCGAGTTCGTTGGCAAAGCGGACGAGTGGGCGCGCGTCGTCGCCGGCGCCGTAGATTGTCAGCCGAGTTGGTGGGGCGATCGTCTCCAGAAAAACTCCCGCTTTTGCCATGGCGTCCGGCGGCGCCAGTCGGGTGCCGCCCGTCGCGCCATCGTAAGCTGTCTCCAACGGCGTGTCGTGCCCGCCCGCAAAGTTATCCCGTAATTCCGCCACCCAATCCGGCGACGGCGCAAGCTTCTCGACGAAGACGCGCACGATGCCGTGACAACCAAGTCCCGTGCCCCACACCAAATCGTTTTCCGTCGTGGTGTCGTAGACGACCGTTTCCGGTCGGCCGGTCGCGAGAGTCTGCCGCGCGCGGGCAACCACATCCTCCTCCAGGCATCCACCGCTGATTGCACCGACGCGGGTGCCATCAGCCAGAAGCAGCAGGCGCGCGCCCGGACGGCGATAAGACGAACCTTCAACTTTGACCAGCGTCGCCAGCACGGCGGCTTGCTCCGGGTGCCGCTCCAGAGCGGCGAGGATGGCCTGGAGTTCCTTGCTCATCGGAAGATCAATTTCACAGCGGCAAACACCAACACAACGGCGAGTGCGCGCTGCAGCGCGCGCTGGCCGATGGTGAACGCGCCGACGTAGGAACCGGCGAGCGCCCCGGCGAATCCAGCCGCGACGAGAAAAGTAGTGCCCGGTTGAATGGTGCCTCCCTGCTGGAAGCGCCCGGCGAGCCCGGCGAGGGAATTGGCAACGATGAAGATCGCGGAGACGGCGGAGGTTTGCTTGGCCGTTGCCCAGCGTGCCAGCAACAGCACCGGACTCAGAAAGATGCCGCCGCCGACTCCGACCAGACCCGAGAACAGGCCGATGCCCGCGCCAGTCCCGACGCGCACGGTGACACCGGGGATGGGCGGCGTTTCCAGCAGCGTCGTGCCGGGCGCGATCCAAAACAGCCGCAGTCCACTCAGGAGCAGCACGCCGCCGACGAGCCAGTAATAGACAGGATCGGCGAGGTGCAGCCGCGAGCCCACAAACGCCAGCGGCACGGAACCAGCAAGGAAAGGCCACGCGAGCTTCCACGAGAAGTGATGCGCCAATTTGTAGAGCACAAACGACGTGCCGGCGACAACGAAGTTGATGAGCAGCGCGGTGATTGCCACGTCGCGCGGCAGCAGCGTGGACATCGCTAACAACGCCAGATAGCCGGACGCGCCGCCGTGGCCGACGAGCGAGTAGATCAGCGCGATGAGCGCGACGCCAAGTGGCAGCCAGATTGACGAGCTGTCGATCATGACACCGCGGAGGTTGGCCGGACCTTGAGCGCGAGGTCTATGCCACCGGCGAGCGAATACACCTTCGTCCATCCTTCGCCGCGCAGCCGACGGGCAAAGTTACCGCTGCGAATGCCGCGTCCGCACACGAAGAGGCACGGCTGGCTGCGGTCAAGCGAAGCCAGCCAATCGCCGGCGCGTGAGAGCGGGCGATGCTGCCACTCGGGAGAGCCGAGTGCCACGATCGGCCGAGCTTCGTGCTCCTCGCGCACATCGATGACCGTCCACTGCGAGAAGTCACGGCCCGGCGCGAACGGATCCAGGTCAATTTCCGTTGTTGGTGCGCCATCACCGCAGACTGGGCAGTGCGGATTAGCCGCGCGGCGGATGCGGGTGGTGGCAAGTGTGCGCAAATCGAAGAGCAACACTGCCTCGCTCAGTGGTTCACCGAGGCCAAGGAGAAACTTGATCGCTTCGTTGGCTTGCAGCGCACCGAACACGCCAGGCACGACGCCGAGCACGCCGGTTTCAGCGCACGAACCGACGCAGCCTTCCGCCGGAGTCTCGGGCCACACGCAGCGCAGGCAGCCAAACGCTTTCGCGGGATCGTAGACATGAATCTGCCCCTCGAATTGGTAGATACTTGCTTGCACGAGAATCTTCTTCATCGCGACGGCGGTGTCGTTGAGGAGAAATTTGGTCGCGAAGTTGTCGGTGCAATCCAGCACAAGATCGTAGTGCTGGAGAATGCCCGGCGCCGACTCGGCAGAGAGTCGCTCGCCGTGCGTGCGGACGGCGATGAAGGGGTTGAGCCGCTGCGCGAAGCGCGCGGCGAGCGTGGCCTTGGGCTTGCCGACATCGCGCGCACCGAAGAGCACCTGCCGGTGGAGATTCGTCGCTTCCACGCGGTCGAAGTCGCAAATGCCCAGCGTGCCCACCCCGGCGGCGGCTAGATACGGAATCGCGGCGCAACCGAGTCCGCCCGCACCGACGACGAGCACGCGCGCCGCTTTGAGTTTGGCCTGGCCGGCGGGACTGACTTCGCGCAACCGCATTTGGCGCGAATAAAAATTCTCCTCGGTGACGGGTGCTTCGCCGGGCGTCACCTCACTTCCGATCCAGCCGGAGTCGCCGTCGGCAAAATGCTCTTTTTTCCAGATCGGGATGCGCCGTTTGAGCTGGTCGAGAATCCACTCGCACGCTTCGAAGGCTTCGCGCCGATGCGGCGCGGCCACACCGATCCACACGGCGGTGTCGCCGACTGCGAGCCGGCCGACGCGGTGGATGCAGCGTGCTTCGAGCAAACCGTAGCGCGCGGTGGCCTCGGCGAGCAGACGGTTGTGTGGCCGACACGTCTGGATCGGCGGCCACTGGGAACATCCGCACCCGGGCTACCGCTGGGAGCCGCATCGCTGGGAACGCGTGAACGGCGGCTGGCG
>JANXWT010000240.1 GCA_025351035.1 Opitutia bacterium
CACTCCGACGCTCCCATCGATTTCCAAGAGTTCATGATCATGCCCACCGGCGCCCGCTCGTTCCACGAGGCACTGCGCATGGGTGCCGAGTGCTTCCATGCGCTCAAAAAAGTTCTCCACGACAAGGGCCTCTCGACCGCCGTCGGCGACGAAGGCGGCTTCGCTCCGAAGCTCGCCTCCACCGAAGCCGCACTCGATGTCATCGCCCTCGCCGTCAAAAACGCCGGCTACAAACTCGGCAAGGACATCAACCTCGCCCTCGACGTCGCCGCTTCCGAATTTTACGTGAAGGAAAAGAAGCGCTACGTCTTCAAGAAGTCCGACGGCCGCGTGCTCACCGGCGACGACATGGTCGCCTTCTACCGCGAGCTCACAAAGAAATACCCGATCATTTCCATCGAGGACGGCTGCTCCGAAAACGACTGGGAGACGTGGAAGAAACTCACCGACGCCATCGGCGACAAAATCCAACTCGTCGGCGACGATCTCTTCGTCACCAACACCGAATTTCTCAAGCGCGGTATCGACTCCGGCACCGCGAATTCGATTCTCGTGAAGGTGAACCAGATTGGCTCGCTCACCGAGACCCTCGACGCCGTCGAGATGGCCAAGGAAGCCAACTACACCGCCGTCATCTCGCACCGCTCGGGCGAAACCGAGGACACCACCATCGCCGACATCGCCGTCGCCACCAACGCCGGCCAGATCAAGACTGGCTCGATGTGCCGCACCGACCGTGTTGCGAAATACAACCAGCTCCTCCGCATCGAGGAGGAACTCGGCAAGAGCGCCGTCTACGGCGGCAAGCTCTGACCCCATGGCGTTACCTTTCCGTCTCCTCCCCGTCTGCGCCGCCGCCGTATTTGCGGCCGCGCTCGTTACCGCCTCCGAACCGACCCCAGCAAAACCTGCCCCGGCAGCACCGATAGCCGCGGCTCCTACTTCCAAGATCAAGACTGAAGGCGATACGGTCGTGATGCCGAAGTTCGAGGTCACTGCGAGTCGCCTCCGCGAAATCGACAAGACGATCAAACATCTCGAGAAAATGGTCCGCCGCGAGAAGCAATCGCTTGAGAAGAGCGCCCTGGACGAAACGGTGAACAGCGAAAAAATCTCGAAGGCCGCTGCACTCTTTGGCGGGAAATCAACGGCTCAGCGCGCCTCAGTTTCCGCCGTGCGCATCCAATCGATGGAAAAGGAAATTTCCATCCTGGAGAGCCTCCGCACCCCGATGACCGCCAGCGATCGCGCTCTGGCGGAGAAACTCGTCGAAGATGAGCGCACTTACCGCCGCGAACTGGACATCACTCTCCGCTAGGATTTCCGGCGTGGAAGGTATTCTACCCCTACCAACGCCGCCGGGATAACACACACACGCAAGGAAAGGCCGACCGAAAGGTCCATGGGCTGTTAAGCTCCTGGGCGAACTAGGCCGGCCTTTCTATTTCGCTTTCCTCCGAATGTAGGGCCGGCGCTTGCCGTCGTGCCACCCTCACTCCACCTGCAGAATATATCCGCGCAGGTATTCGCTCTCGGGCATCGTCACCAGCACCGGATGGTCCGGCGGTTGGTGGCAAAATTCCAGCACATGCACCTTGCGCTTCGCATCCGTGGACGCCTCCGCGAGCACCTGTCGCAGTTCGCGGTTTTGCATGTGGTGCGAACACGTGTAGGTCGCGAGCACACCGCCGGGGGTCAGCGCCTTCATTGCGCGCAAATTGAGTTCCTTGTAGCCGCGCAGCGCGCCTTCGAGTGTGCTCTTCGATTTTGCAAACGGCGGCGGGTCGAGGATGATCAGATCCCACGCCGGCGCGGCCTCGCGCTGCGCGGTGAACCAGTCGAACACATTCGCGGCGACGAAGTCCGCCTTCAACCCGTTCTGCGCGGCGTTCTTGATCGACTGCCCGATCGCATCAAACGCGCTGTCGAGGCCGCGCACGCTCGCCGCTCCGGCCTTCGCGCAGTGCAGTGCGAACGAACCCTGATTGCAGAACGCATCGAGCACGCGGCGACCCTTGGCGTAGTTCGCCACGGCGGCGTGCTGCAGCCGCTGATCGAGATAGAACCCGGTCTTCTGTCCGTTCTGTAGATCGAGAAAGTAGTCGAAGCCGTCGATCTTCACCCAGCGTGCCTCCCAGGCATTGCCCGAGCTCGTGTGCACCTCCAGCGGTAGACCCTCGAGCCGGCGGATGTTGGCGTCGTTGCGGAAAATGATCTCGGCTGGTTTCATCAGCTCGCCTAGCAAGTCGCTGAGCTGCGCCGTGCGTTTCTCCATCGCCATCGTCTGCACCTGCACGACGAATGTGTCGCCGAACTGGTCGACGACGACACCGGGCAGATCGTCCGACTCGGACCAGACGAGGCGCTTGAAATCGCCCATGCCGGCACGGCGCCTCAGGGCCCGCTCCAGCGCCCCGCGCAGATACGCCCCATCGAGCGCGATGCGGTCGCGGCTCAGCCGCCGCCAGATGATCTGTGATTTGCTGTTGTAAATGCCACTGCCGAGGAAGCGCCCGGTGCGATCGCGACATTCGACCACCTCGCCGTCGTGTTCCGGTGGCAGCACCGCCTCGACTTCGTTAACGAACACCCACGGGTGCCCCGTGAGCACGCGGGAGTTGGCATTGGGCTTGAGTTTTAGGGAGGCAATCACGCCAGCATCATTCGCCTATCGGCAGCACAGAGAAGAACAAAATGACCACCCGTGTTGCGCGGGCCGAAGGGCTGCCCAAAATAGGCTTCCCCTTTGCACCGAAGCGCCTTTGCGTGAGCCCCTTCATGTCCACGCCTGCCCAGGAAATTGCCCGCCGCCGCACCTTTGC
>JANXWT010000245.1 GCA_025351035.1 Opitutia bacterium
GGATTGGGTTGGTCCCCATACTCTAGCCGCGTCGTCGTCGGCCGGCTCACCGTATCTTGACCGTTGCTCGCCGTATTTTGGCGGCGGCCCGACGGGACAATCCCAGCGTCGCCCGGTTCAACCGATGGCCAGCAGCTCGACCTCGAAGACGAGAGTGGCGTTCGGCGGGATGGCGCCGGGAAAACCACGGTCGCCGTAGGCCAGATGTGGCGGGATCGTCAGCTTCACTTTGTCGCCAATCTTCATCGTGGCCACGCCTTGGTCCCAACCAGCGATGACCTGCCCCGCGCCCAGCACAAAGGCGAGCGGTTCGTCGCGGTCGAGCGAGCTGTCGAATTTTTTGCCGTCGATGAGACGGCCGGTATAATGGACCGACACGCGGTCGCCTTTCTTGGGCGAAGCGCCGGTGCCGACGTTGATCGTTTCGATAAGCATCTCCTGAGTGGCCATGGACGGCGACTATGGCGGCGACGTTGCGCGCTGCGATGCTGAAATTGGCTCCGCGTTCCTCAGCTCAGCGCCACCGCGAGCGTCCGGTTACCGAGCGTGACCTTGTCGCCGGCCATAACTTTTTTCCGTTTCTGCGTCTCGACCACGCCATTCAGCAGGACGTGGCCGGCGTTGATCAGCTCCTTGGCTTCGCCGCCCGTGCCGGCGAGTCCGCCGAATTTCAGGAGCTGGCAGAGTTCAATGGGTTCGGCGCGCACGGTCACGGTCCGGGTGTTGGGGGTCGGTTTGGCCTTCATCGCGGCAGTATTCGGGGTCGCCCAACAAATGAAAGCGCCAACTCTGCGCGGGCACCTCGGGAGACCTGTAATCTAATAGGCTACAAACTGGCGGGTGACCGCTGAGCCACTTGTAACTTAATAGACTACAAGCGGGTCGCGGTTTGCCTCGCAACCGCAGCCAAAGCGCGGAGTTTGTCCTTTTTGTTCGGTCGCTTGCCCTTGAGGCCGCCGGTCGGATCAGCCGGTGGCGGGAGCGGCAACTCCTCGGGTTCGAAGCCGACAATCTGCTCGCGATCGAGGTGCAGTCCGTGGCGTTTCTCGATGAGCCGGAAGTGCGCGTCGGTGTCGGCGCTGATGAAACTGATGGCGGTGCCCGTCTCGCCCGCGCGGCCAGTGCGGCCGATGCGGTGCGTGTAGTCGGTGGCCGAGCGCGGCAGATCGTAGTTCACAACGACCGGCAACTGCGCGATGTCGATGCCGCGCGACGCGACGTCGGTAGCGACGAGCACCTGGATGCGACCGTCCTTGAATGCGGCGAGATTCGCGGTGCGCGCACCTTGGCTCAGTTCGCCGTGGAAAGATTCGGCACGGATCCCGGCCTTGCGGAGTTTCTCGGCGACATGGCTGGTGTGGTATTTTGTGGCGACAAACACCAGCATCTGGCTCCACTTGTTTTCCTCAATGAGATGGCGGAGCAACTGCGTGCGGCGGGGCTTGTCGACTTCGATGGCGCGCTGAAGAATCGCCGCCTTCCCGGCCGGCGGGAGCGTCGGCGCAACCTCGATGCGCACCGGCTCGCGCAACAAGGCATTCGCGAGCGCGAACACCGCGGGCGGAAACGTCGCGGAGAAAAGCAGATTCTGTCGCCGCGCCGGCAGGAGCGCGAGGATGCGCGCGAGTTCGTCAGCGAAACCGAGATTGAAAAGGCGGTCGGCCTCGTCGAGGACGAGCGTCTCCACCGCGGAGAGCCGCAGGGCGTTGTGGTCGATGAGATCGAGCAGACGGCCGGGCGTGGCGACGACGATGTCGGCGCCGCCGCGCAGCGCCATCATCTGCGGATTGATGGACACGCCGCCGAACACGATCTGGGTCTTGAGCTGGACCGGCAGACGGTGGCCGTAACCGCGGATGGATTCGCCGATCTGCGCGGCGAGCTCGCGCGTCGGCACGAGAATGAGTGCACGCACGGGACGCGGCGCAACCCGAGGACCCGCGCTCAGGCGTTGCAGAATCGGCAACACGAACGCCGCGGTCTTCCCCGAGCCGGTTTCCGCCGAGGCCCAGACGTCGCCGCCGCGCAGCACGGCCGGGATCGCCTGCAACTGGATCGGCGTCGGCGTCTCGTAATCTTTGTCCGCGACGGCGCGGAGCAGCGGTTCGGAAAGTCCGAGCGAGGAAAAGGGCATGCGGCGGGTCAGGGCAGTTTCGCCTGGATGAGTTTGCTCGCGGCGCCGAAGTCAATCAGGCCGGCTTCGGGGCGCTGCTTGAGCGCACCGATGACCTTGCCCATTTCTTTTTTCGAAGTGGCGCCGGTGGCCGCGATGACTTCGGTGATGAGCGCATCGAGCTTCGAGGCCTCAAGGCTGGCGGGGAGGTATTTCTCCAGGATGGCGATTTCGGCGGTGTTGGCGGCGACGAGATCGGCGCGGCCGCCGCGGGCAAACTCCGCGCGGGCGTCGGCGAGATTCTTCACCGCCTTGCGCAGGGCCGCGAGGGCAAGCGCGTCGTCGATCGGTTTGCCGAGGTCCATCGACGAGCGTTGGATGGCGGCGTCCATCGTGCGGAGCGCGAGAGCCGTGGCGGCGTGGCGGGCCTTCATTGCAATGATGATGTCGGCGCGGAGGGTTTCGTAGAGAGTAGGCATGGGCGCGGATCTTAGCACAGTTGCCGGCTGCGGCCAGCTTCGTGTTT
>JANXWT010000250.1 GCA_025351035.1 Opitutia bacterium
CGAAGAGGATCTAAAGAATCTCGCGCCACGTCCACCGGTCGTCTGCATTCTCGGTCACGTCGACCACGGTAAAACGTCGCTGCTCGATGCGATCCGCAAAGCCAATGTGGCCGCCGGCGAGGCGGGTGGCATCACGCAGCACATCGGCGCTTACCAGATCGAGCACAACGGCCGCAAGATCACCTTCCTCGACACGCCCGGCCACGCCGCCTTCACCAAGATGCGCGCGCGCGGCGCCTCCGTCACCGACATAGCGGTGCTGGTGGTCGCTGCCGACGATGGCTTCATGCCACAGACCGACGAGGCGTTGAAGCATGTCCTCGACGCCAAGGAACAGCATACAGATAGCTTTGCCCTCATCACCGCCGTCAACAAGATGGACGTGAAGGGCGCCAACCTCGACCGCGTGAAGCAGCAGATGCAGGAACGCAGCATTACCCCGGAAGACTGGGGTGGTGACACCGTCACGGTGCCCGTTTCCGCCATCAAGGGTCAAGGCATCACGGAACTGCTCGACATGATTCTTCTGCAGGCCGACGTGCTGGGGTTGAAATCCAACCCGAAGGCCGACGCCAGCGGCGTGATCATTGAGTCGCAAGTCGACGTCGGTCGCGGCCCGCTCGCCACCGTCATCGTCCAGCGCGGCACGCTTCGCGTCGGCGATGCGCTGGTATGTGGTTCGAGCTACGCAAAGGTTCGCGCGATGTTCGACGACCAAGGCAAGAATTTGAAGGAAGCACCGCCGGCCATGCCAGTGCGCGTCATCGGCTGGACGGGTTCGCCGGATTCCGGCGCCAAGTTTTACTCGGTCAAGAACGCGCGCGAGGCCGAACGTCTCGCCGAGGAAGAAGAGCATCGCCAGAAAAAGGAAAACGTCACCGCCGATGCGGTGCCAAAAGACGTGTCGCTCGACGCGCTCTTCGCCAACATCGCCGCCACGCAGGAGAAAATTCTGCGCGTCGTGCTAAAGTCCGATGTCTTCGGCTCGCTTGAAGCCGTGCGCAATGTCCTCGAAGGCATTAAGAGCACCAAAGTCTCGCTCGATATCGTCGCGGCCGATGTGGGCATAATCAGCAAGAACGATGTGCTGATGGCCAGTGCCGCCAAGGCCGTCATCATCGGCTTTAACACCAAGCAGGAGAACGGGGTCGTCGCGGCGGCCAAGCACCTCAGTGTCACCATCCAGAATTTCGAAATCATCTATGAACTCGGCGACAAACTCCGCGAGATGATGGCCGATCTGCTCGATCCAGATCTCAAGGAAAACAAACTCGGTGTTGCTGAAGTGCGCCAAGTGTTTCCCGTCGCCAAGGGATTTGTCGCGGGCTGCCTCGTTACCGAGGGCAAGATCAACCGTGGTGTCATGGCCCGCGTCCGCCGCGGCAAGGACTCCATCCACGAGGGCAAGGTCGCCACACTGCGTCGCTTCAAGGACGACGCCAACGAAGTTCGCGCCGGTCTCGAATGCGGCATCCGCCTCGATGGTTGCGACGATTACAAGCCGGGCGACCGCATCGAGTGCTTCGCCATTGAGAAAGTCCGGGCTTCGCTCTGACCGCTTCCCCACTTGGCGGCGCCCGGTCCCTTTCCGCCGCACCCCCCATGAGTAACCGACTTCTCCGCGTCAATCAGCTGATGCAGCGTGAAATCAGCGCCTACCTCCACCAACACTACGGCAGCGAGGCGGTCGCCATCACGATCACGAGCGTCGAGATCACCGGTGATCTGCGCGAGGCCAAGGTATATTACTCGGTGTTCGGTGAAGAAGACGCGGCGGCGAAAGCGGGCAAATTTCTCGTCCGCAAACTCCGCGAAATCCGCGAAGTTGTCGCCAAGAACGTCGTGCTCCGGCAAGTCCCGCTGTTGGAATTCGTGCATGACAACCATGCGCCGCGCACCCTGCGTATCGAGGAGTTGCTCGCCGAGATTGATAAGAAGGAAGGGAAGCCGTGAAACCGTTCTATCCCCAATTCGCCGCTCCCTTTGCCGCGTTGCTCGCGGAAGTAGCCGACCGGAAGATTTCCATAATCGGCCACCAGCGCCCAGATGGCGACTGCGTCGGTTCGCAAGTGGCACTCTGCCGTGTGCTGCGCGCCCGCGGCGTCGA
>JANXWT010000259.1 GCA_025351035.1 Opitutia bacterium
CGCGGAGTAACGCGAGGAGACGTTGACGATGGGGTCGCCGATGGTTTTCCAGACGACGCCGCCCCAACCGGCCTCGAACGCGCGGTGGGCCTGGTAACCGGTGTTGGCCGGCGGGCCGGACGCGACCCAGAACGGATTGGGGGACTTGATGCCGGCGAGATTGCAGGAGAGATCGGCCATGATGGAGGCGAGAGGTTGGAGGCTAGAGGCGAGAGGCGGGTGAAACGGGACGAGTTGTTTGCTGTAGGAGCGGCTTTATGCCGCGATGGGATTGAGGCGACGTTCGGATCGCGGCGTAAAGCCCCTCCTACAGTTTCAGCGCGGCTTCGAGCTCGTGGGCGCGGATCGGCTTGAGGAGGCCGGAGCCGGAGGAGCCTTGCTTCGCGCCGAGGCGCGAGGGCTGCACGGGTGGGGTGGCGGTTTTGCCGGTGAGAAAATGGTGGATGCCGTGCGCGGCTTTCTTGCCTTCGCCGACGGCGTTGACGACCTCGCGTCCGCCGTTGCCGCAATCGCCGCCGGCAAAAATGTGCGGCACGTTCGTCTGGCCGGTGAGCTGGTCGTGCGTGATGACGCCGCGCGCGTCGACGGCGAGCGTCGGGAAAAGAGACTTCACGAGCTTGATCTGTTTCTCTTGGCCGACGGCCTTGAGCACGAGGTCGCAGGGCTCGACCCACTCGGTGCCAGGGATGATCTCGGCTTTGCCGCCGACGAGGCGCGTGCGAATCAGCTTTAGTCCGGAGACGTGGCCGGCGGTGGCAATAATTTCGACCGGAGCGGCGTGGAAGAGGAAGTGCGCGCCGTCGTCCTTGGCGTGCTCGTATTCGAAATCGTAGGCGGACATCTCGGGTTCGCCGCGCCGGTAAACGATGAACGAGCGGTCGGCGCCGAGGCGCTTCGACTGCGTGACGGCGTCGATGGCGGTGTTGCCGGCGCCGATGACGGCCACGCGGCGGCCGGTCGGGATCTTGTGAAGCGGATCCGTGTGGATCTTCGCGATGTAATCGAGCGCGTCGAGCACCTCAGGCAATTCCTCGCCGGGAATGTGGAGCCGCGTGGCGGCACCGAGGCCGATGCCGACGAAGATGGCGGAGAAATCTATTTCGAGCTGCGCGATGGTGACGTCCTTGCCGACGTTGACGCCGCAGCGGATCTCGACGCCGAGCGACTTGACGAGTTCGACTTCGGCGAGGCTGACCTGCGGCTTCATCTTGTAGTAGGCGATGCCGTAGGTGTTGAGGCCACCGGCTTGCGGCTGGCGCTCGAAGATCGTGACGCTGTGTCCGAGTTGCGCGAGTTCGGCGGCGCAGCCGAGGCCGGCGGGACCGGCGCCGATGACGGCGATCTTCTTGCCGGATTTCTTCGCGGGCTTCGGCAGGACGCTGAGCTTGCGCTCCGTGACGTAATCCGTCGCATAGCGCTGGAGCCGGCCGATCATGATGGGCTGCTCATCGCGGTCTTCGAGCACGCACGCGCCTTCGCAGAGCACGGAGGTGGGGCAGACGCGGGCGCAGGAGGCGCCGAGGATGTTGGCTATGAGGATGGTCTTGGCTGCGCCGGCGGGGTTGCCATAGGCGATTTTCTTGATGAAAGCCGGGATGTCGATGCCGGTCGGGCACGCGGTGATGCACGGGGCATCGAAGCAGTAGAGGCAGCGGCTGGCCTCAACGTGGGCCTCCTGCGGGCGCAGCGGCGGTTTGAGTTCGGCGAAGTTGTCGGCGAGGGCGGCAGCGGGGAGTAGGGGTTGAAGCGGCATAGAGGAAATACTACGAGGCGCGCTCGGGTTCAGCCTGAGAGGAAGTCAGTCAACTTTGGCCGGCTATTCCCAGGATCGCCCCACGGACGCCTGCGGGAATGGTTGATGATTGGTAGGTTGAATACAGCCGAGAAAGCGTTAGTTTCCAAGCAGAAATCAAACCGACAAGACCCATAATTTTACCACAGATGGTCACAGATGAACGCAGATGGCGGATCAATTTGCTCAGCCCCAACCTGACTGATCGCTCCGCGGGTCGCAGCATTTCAGATATTCTGTGTGCATTTGTGTTTATCTGTGGTTTTCTGTTTCCAGCTCTTTTGATTCACCATGCCTCTGAATCCCCTACGCACGGTCGCTGAACTAAAGGAACTTCGCGCCTTCACGGCCGACGAGAACGGGGCGCAGCGCGTGGCGTTCACGCCGCTCTGGGTGGAGACACGCGTCTGGCTGCGGAATAAATTTGCGGGCCTGCCGGTGGAGACGCACGTCGACGAGGCGGGCAATCTCTGGACGACACTGCGCGGCGAGAGCGAAAAGTCGTTGCTCATCGGCGGTCACCTGGACTCGGTGCCGAACGGCGGCTGGCTCGACGGCTGCCTCAACGTGCTGGCCGGCGTGGAAATTTTACGGCGCATCAACGCGCAATACCAAGGCCGCCCACCGGTGACGGTGCGCGTCGTGGACTGGGCCGACGAGGAAGGCGCGCGTTTCGGCAAGAGTTTGTTCGGTTCCTCCGCCTGCTCGGGATCGCTCAACATGGACGAGGCGCGCGCGCTCCGCGACAAGCAGGGCATCCCGCTGCCGGAGGCACTGAAGAATGTCGGCGTGGACTTTGAGTGCGTGAAAGACAGCAGCAAGGAACTGAAAAACGCCGCGGCTTACATCGAACTGCACATCGAGCAAGGCCCGGTGCTGCTCGATCTGGATTTGCCGCTCGGCACGGTGCTCGGCACTTTCGGCGTCGAGCGACATGCGTTCACGTTCCGCGGCCAAGCCGCGCACTCGGGCAGCACACCGATGAACCGCCGCAAGGACGCGTTTCTCGCCGCGGCAAAGATGGGAGCGGAGATTTACCGCATCACGGACAAACACGGCGGTGTGTGCACCATTGGCTCCTGCACGACCAAGCCCGGAATCGTGACGAGCGTCGTGGAGGAGTGCCGGATCACGCTCGACCAGCGGCATCTTGACTCCAAGGCGCTTGCCGGAATGTGGGCCGACGCGCAGACGGCCGCGCAGCGTTTTGCGGCCGAGGGTGGCGTGACCGTTACGCACGAGCGGCTCTGGCATATCGAGCCGCGTCCGTTCCACCCGGCACTGATGGATTTTTGCGACGAGGCGATCACCGAGGCCGGTGCACCGAAGAAGCGGCTGCCGTCGGGCCCGCTGCACGATGCCGCCGAGACGTGCGGTGCGGGCGTGCCGACGGTGATGATGTTCGTGCAGAGCCTGCACGGGATCAGTCACAACAAAATCGAGGACACCAAGGAGGAGCACCTCGAGCAGTGCGTCGTGGCGTTTGACAAGCTCGCCGAAAAAACAATTCATTGGATCGCGCGTGGCGGTAACGGAGCGAAGACCTAAGCATGCACGAACTCAAAGTTTCCCAAAGAATGCAGTCATGAGCGGAGCCATCCACGCAAGCTTCCTTGGGATTCCCCTCCAATACTTGGACGAGGTTTACATGGCGGTCGGAGTCCTCTTTATCGTGGTTGGCGTCTGGCTGCGGTATCGGATCGTGGAGGTTCGGATGCAGACTGAAGAGGACGTGAAGAACCGGAAAATTTCTGAAGATCAGGCAGAGCGGCACGTGCGCAACCGCACCCGGCTGATCAACCTGACCATTGTGGCCGGCATGGGCCTCACAATCGCCGCGATGTGTCTGCTGGCCGTGCAGTCGGAGCTGAACTCGGTGGCCGGCCAGTAGCTACTCGCTCCGCTCAATCCGAACCGCAGCTGAAGTCGTCGAACACCGTGACGCTGTCCGCTTTGGTCCAGACGCCGGTCATCCCAGCGGCGTTGAAGGTGTCGTCGTGCGCCGCCAGGACTTTGCGTCCGTCGAAGTAGACCGTGAATTGCGGTCCGTGAAATTCGACGCGCAAAGTATGCCACGTGCCGCCTGTCACCTTGAGATCGACACCGTCGAATTGGATGCGCCTCCCTCCGACCGTGCGGTAGATGTGGAGGTTGTCCTCGAGCGCGTTGGCGCGGGCGATGAAGTAGTTGTTCGCGTCCTGCGCGCGCCACACGACCCCGCCGGCCTGATCTTCCTTGCCAGCCAGCGCCTTGAATTTCACCTCGACGAAGCCGTCGCGGATTTTTGTGTCGGTCTTCAGGCAAATCGGAAAAGTCGCCACGCCGGATTGCTTGAGCAACTGTCCGCCGCTCGGCGCCGTGGCGTCTTTCTCAACGGTCCACTGCGGCGCGCCGGGGCCGGTCTTGGTGCCGAGCCAATTGGGGGGAAGTTTGCCGGGCGGGACGGCGTCGAAATTTTCGGTGGAGGCAGACATGGTGGAAGTGGCGAGCAGGCCCGCAAGCAACAGGACACGGCGTTTCATGAGAGCAGACTAGCCGAAGAAGATTGGACGGCAAACGATGATTTGGCATCAGGGGATGCTTTCAGTTTGCGCGAAATGGCGCAGGAGTGAAGCTTGCGGCGTGGCGTCCACGCACCCGACATTCCGCGAAGCGTTCCGGTTCTGGTTGAAACTCGGCCTCATCAGCTTCGGCGGGCCGACGGGGCAGATCGCGATCATGCACACGGAGCTCGTCGAGAAAAAGAACTGGATCGGCGAAGAGCGGTTCCTGCACGCGCTGAACTACTGCATGCTGCTGCCCGGCCCCGAGGCGCAGCAGCTCGCGATTTATTGCGGCTGGCTGCTGCACCGGATGTGGGGCGGCATCGTCGCGGGCGTGTTCTTCGTGCTGCCGTCGGCGATTCTGCTGTGGGGTCTGAGCTGGATCTACGCCGCCTACGGCAGCGTGCCGTGGATCGCGGCGATTTTCTACGGGTTGAAACCGGCGGTGACGGCGATCGTGGCCGTGGCGCTGATCCGCATCGGCCGGCGCGCGCTGAAAAACGCGCTCATGTGGTGTGTGGCCGCAGTGGCGTTTGCGGCGCTGTTTTTTCTGCACCTGCCGTTTCCGCTGATCGTGGTGGGCGCGCTGCTGCTGGGATTCGTCGTCGGAAAATTTTGGCCGGACTTTTTCCCAGCGGCCGGCGGCCATGCGGTCAAAAGTGCGGGGAGTGGCACGGTGATCGACGACGCCCACGAGTCACCGGCGCATACGCGGCCGACGTTGGCGCGAGCGGCGAAGGTGCTTGGCGTGTCGCTCGTGTTGTGGTGGACGCCAGTGCTGCTCGTCGGTTGGTGGCAGGGCTGGCACGGCACGCTCACACAGGAAGGGATTTTCTTCAGCAAGGCGGCCATGGTGACCTTCGGTGGCGCCTATGCGGTTCTGCCATATGTGGGACAGCAGGCAGTGGAGCACTTCGGTTGGCTGACCGCGCCGCAGATGGTGGTTGGACTTGGTCTCGCGGTAACGACG
>JANXWT010000271.1 GCA_025351035.1 Opitutia bacterium
GCCGCGTGCGCAAGGGCGCAGCAAGTCTGCGCCCCTACTCGCTCCAAACCTGTGGGCGGGGTGCCCTCACCCCGCTGCCGCAACGGTCTTGTTGTGCGCAGAGGTGGCTGGCGCTCGTCGCCGCTCCACTGTCGCTGTCGCTGGCGCCCCGCTACGCGCGGTCCAGTGGCGAGCGCACGCCGAGGCCGGGTTTCTGCATGACGTGCGTGTAGATCTGCGTCGTCTCCACGCTCGTGTGGCCGAGCAGCTCTTGCACGGTGCGGATATCGGTCCCGTTTTCCAGCAGGTGCGTGGCAAAGGAGTGCCGCAGCACGTGCGGCGTCACGCGCTTGGTAAGTCCGGCCTTTCGTGACGCCAGCAATATGGCTTTTTGGAACATGCTGTCGGTTGCGTGGTGCCTGCGCCGCACACCTGTCGCGGGATCAATCGCAGCTTCCCGGGAAGGGAAAAGCCATTGCCATTCCCAGCGATCCCCGGCCTTGGGATATTTTCTCGCGAGACCTTCCGGCAACCAGACGCCGGGCAAATTGTTCGCCCTGTCTGTCTCCCACAATTTGCGCAGCCTCGCCACTTGCTCCTGCAGCGGCAGCAGGAGCCTCTCGGGCAGCACCGTCACGCGGTCCTTGTCTCCTTTGCCGCCGAACACCTGTAGACGCCTACGCTCGAAATCCAAGTGATGCACCCGCAACCGGAGAAGCTCCATCAGCCGCAAACCGGAACCGTAAGCCAGCTCCGCCATGAGCCGGGTGGTGCCGTCCATTTGGGCCAAGAGCAATTTGATCTCGCCAACCGACAGCACCGTCGGGATGCGCCGTTGCGGATAAGCCCGCTTGAAATCCATTGGTCCCAGATCGCGGCTCAATGCCTCCTGCATCAGGAACACCAGCGCATTTAGCGCCTGCTTCTGGGTCGACGGGCTGGCACGCTGCTGCACCGCCAACGCCGAAAGAAAGACCGCCACGTCTTCGCCTGTCGCGGCATAGGGCGAGCGCGGCGCGATGAACCGGGCAAAGCGCGCGGCCCAACCTCGGTAGGTCTCCTCAGTCCGCCACAGGAATCCTCTCGTGCGCATCGCGCGGATCAACGCCTGCTCCCACGGGGTGTGGCCCAGATCAGCGGAGGCGGGCGGCGGCACATCCGCCCGTCTCGGCGCCGAAGGTGGCAGCCGCACCGCTGGCCGAATCTCAGGGGCTGGGGCCCCGGTGGAGTTCAACGGTTGCGGATCGCGCCGCCCTTGGCGCCGACCCTCGCGGAAAAACCACCGCAGGGCTTCGCGCGAAGGGGCTTTAGTCGCCTGCTCACGGAGGCACAGAAATTGTTTCGCCAACTCTGCGGTGGCGGGAGCCCGGCTGGTTTTGCAGTGCTTCAGAAAAGTGATGATCTCCTGCATATACGCTGAGCGCGTAGCCGGGCTCAGGGGAAAATTGGCTAGAGCCACTTTCCAGTCGGGAAAAGAAACGGGCAGCATGTTCATGGTGGTAGCGGCCCGCTAACTGCCCCAGTTCGGCTTTAGCCGGAGCCTACCGCAACCTCAAAAAGCCGAACCCGATTTTTCCACACTTGAATCCGAGCAATTAGCGGGATTCGCTACGCCCATGTCACGCCACTCACTTCGGCTTTCCACTTCCGGCGAATAACACTGTTCGGCAAAAAAATGAAAACGTTTGCGACACTTTCAGGCACCGACTCCGACGACGAGCGACACAAGGAAGTATTCCAGCGTTTAATCGCGATTGCTTGCGACGCCGGTTTCACGCCCGGTGATGTGCCGCACCCGATTCGCGAGGATCAAATTCCACTGCGTGCATGGCGTCTCGAGCATCGAGGCCCTGGCGGAAAAGAAGCGGCCTTTCTCTTGGCAGTCACTGCACCCAAGATTCCAGGCATCTCACCGCTACCGATCAAGCAGGCGTTGTCGTGTCCCTTATTTTCTGTGACGGTTATGCAGCGCTATTTTGGAGTATGGTCCGAGACTCGACCGAAAGATGCGTTTATCGAAGCTGCATTGGAAGAAGAAGTGACCAGTGAGTTTCAGCGTTTTCTCGGGCGCCTCCCGAAGTGAGCATCCAATCCCAAAAAAGAAAGAGAATAGTTTCAGATTTGAAGTGCGACAGAAGTGAAGCGGTCGCGGCGTTTGAAGTAGGCGCGATTCCCTGAGCGATAGGCCTTGGGTTGCTCCCGAGGACAGGAGCCGAAGAGCTTGCCGCAGGGAGCAACCCAAGGCCGGGGTGCGACCGGCAGACCATGGTAAACCTCGTGCGGGGTGCGAAAGCCGAGACGCAGCCGGGGGCGGTGGTTGAGGCGCGCCGCGATGGCGTTGCACTGGTGCTGGGTCAGCTCGCGCAGGCAGGTGCGTTTGGGCAGGTATTGGCGCAGTAAGCCGTTGGTGTTCTCGTTGGTGGCGCGCTCCCAGGCGTGATGGGGCGTGGCAAAGTAAACCGTGGTGTCGAGTCGCTGCTCGAGTTGTTTGTAGCTGTGGAACTCGCAGCCGTTGTCGGCGGTGATGGTGTGGATGGGGTGCGGTTCCTGCCGGAGGATCGCCGTGGTGCGATGCAACGTCTCCTGAGCCCCGACCCGCGGGATCGGCCCGAGGCGCACCAAGCCACTCTTGCGCTCGACCGCCGTGACGACGGCGGGTTTGCCGAGCCCGTGGACGGTGTCGATCTCCCAGTCGCCCAGCCGAGCCCGCCGCTCGACGATGGCGGGCCGGTCCGTAATCATCCGCTTGCCGGCCAGGCGGCCGCGACTGTCGTGCCGACCATAGCGCTTGCGCTTGATCTTGCGGGCCCCGCGCAGATGCCGCCAGAGGCTGCCCCCGTGCGCCTTGTCGGCCCAGATGTGCAGGTAGATCGTCTCATGGCTCATCACCCGGACGCCTTCGAGTCGGAGGCGGCCGACGATTTGCTCCGGACTGTAATCCTCCCGCAGCAGCCGCTCGATGACCGCGAAGTGCTCCGGAGTGTAGCGGCGGTTGCGCCGCGATCGTCGTCTTCGACCGTTGGCCTTCTCGCCCGCGAAGAACGGCCGGTAGGCACCGTCGAACTTGGCGGCGTTGCGCCGGACCTCCCGATAAATGGTGCTGCGATGCCGCCCGAGCTCCCGTGCAATCTCGATGACCGAACATCTCCGGGCTCGCATCAACGCGATGGAATATCTTTCCTCCGTGTGAAGTTGTGAATAGGACACCCCTCCGAAATGTCGCACTTACTTCCTGAATCCAAGCCCTCCTACAGTCGATCCCTGCCAACCAAGCCTCACTCGCCGCCGAGTGCATTGACCGCCCTCACCCACTCGGCGACGGGCGTGCCGCCCTCCAAGTGTTCGCGGCGGATGCGGTCGAAGCGTTCGGGCGTGACGTGCGAATACCAAACGCCTTCGGGATAGACGACGAGCCACGGGCCTTCTTCGCAACGCCGGAAGCACGCGGCCTTCGTGCGCATCACGGGGAGATGATGCTCCTTCACCTGTGCCTTGATGTGCTGCCACGTCGCGAGGCCGTCG
>JANXWT010000275.1 GCA_025351035.1 Opitutia bacterium
AACGCGAGGTGTCGTTGCGGCGGATTTCGTCCTGCAAGGCCAGGATCATGTTTTCTTGATCGGATATCGTCAGTGCTTTCATTGCACGGACGATAACCCAGGCCACCACAATAGGCAATTACTTATGACGTTGTGTTTAGAAGCAGTAGTTGGCCACAGGCCGACCGGAAGCATAAGCCGTCCAAGGCGGCCAAGGACTGCTTCCGTCGACATGGCGTCTGATCAACGGCGACGGCGGAGTGGTGGGCCCGCTGGGGCTCGAACCCAGAACCAAAGGATTATGAGTCCTCTGCTCTAACCATTGAGCTACAGGCCCGGAACTTGGCGGATGGTGTGCGCGGCGCGGCGCGGGGCGAGCCAATTTCCTCAGCTTGCGGGGACGTTCATTCTATCCGGTGGATCGCCGCCGCCGGATTCGCGCGCCGGGAGAAAATTTGAGGCGCGCTGGGTTGGGCGCGCTTCCCTACTTGGGTCCGTCCGTCCGCAGGTGACCCGGTATGGCAATTCGCAAGTCCAGCAACGGTTCGTGGGGACCAATTTCGTAGTCAACGGGTATGAAGGGGAGGTCATTGGCACCTTTGCCGTGGAGCAGCACAACCGGCTTTGTTTTGAACAAATAATTCAGTCGTTTCAGCCGGTCGGTGGGTGGCATCAGGTCAACCCAGTTGACATAATAGGGTGACGGGTTCTCGCGGTTGTTGAACCACGCAAGGTAGAGGGCGTCGTAGCCATAGAGAAGGACCTGCTGGCCGGGATTTTTTTTGAGAACCGGCTGAATGAGATCGTAGGACCTTTCGAGGGCCCCGGCGAGGGGAGGGCTGACACGCAGACCGCTCAGGACGGGCGGATTGATCAACGTTTTGGCCGGCAGGTTGAGCGTAAATGTTCCCCAGCGGTATTTGTCGTAGGCGGCCGGTGCCAACAGCAGCAGGAAGGCCAGGCTGCAACCGATCGCGGAGAGACGGAGCAGGCGCTGGCAAAAGTAGAAAAATACGCCAAGACCCGGAGCCAGGGCCCAATAGATGTGGTTTGGTTCAGGCAGGGGATAAAGTTGCCCGGCGGAGCCGAGGGCGAGTCCGCAAAGGGTGGCGCTGGCATAGTATTCGCGATCAAGCGAATTCAGGGCACCCTGCCGCCGTCTCAATGCCCGCCCAATCACCAAAATTGCCTGGATTCCAATGACTGCGAGCACCACGGCATCCCAACCCCCCAGAAGAAGGCACAGGGAGGGCCGCACCAGCGGGCGGGCGAATGCAAAATAGATTCCGCTGAGAAAGATCCACCAGGTGAAATCCACCCAACTTGGAAGGCCTTGCCAAAGGCGGCGCAGGATTGCCGGCAGAAAACTGAGCAGGAGGGTTGCGATGAGCACCAGCGTCTGCGGTGGATAAAGAAAAACCCGGGCATTGTTCCAGAAGATGAAGTCATTGTATCCTTGAGCCCAGCGCGCTGGCCAAACGACGGTCTGCTCCCACCAGCCGGTTAACGCGCCGTAGAGGGCGAGGTGTCCGAGGAGGAGGAGCGAGACCGCGCAAAATGCGGCGACCGCTCTGATCCAGAGACGCCGGGTGAACGGTGCGTATTCCCGCCAGCCAGTAAAGTGCAGCGCGGTGGCAATGGTGCCAACACTGAGGGTCAGGATAATTCCGACGGGCAGGCGGCACCAGACAGTGGAAGCACAGGCGACACCCAGCACCCATGGCCAGACAGCGTGGGCGTGGCCGGCGACGATGCGCATCAGGGAAAAAACCGCCACAGATTGAAAAAAGAGCGCCAATACTGACGACCACGGAATGAGTGGAAAGCCAGGATCGTAAAACTGGGCATGAATGACAAACAGGAGGCTGGCGACCAGACTGAGGGAGCGGGGTAACAGCTCGCGCCAAGCCAGGAAGAGGAAGAAAAGGCTGGCCGCATTGGCGAGCACGGAGAGCACGCGGAGGCTGAGGAGAGCGGGGTGGACAGCAAGTGCCAGCGCCTGCAGATAAGTGGTGAGGGGACCGTATTGGCTGAAGGTATCCCGGTAGAGCACCTGACCGGATAGCACGTCGAGCGCCGGTTTGAGCATGATGCCATCGTGGTGCGCATCCAGTCCGATGGAGGCGAAGGGGTAAAAAATCAGCCCAGCGATCATGCTGAGTAAAGCGGCGATCCAGACGTCGGTTTTGGCCATGAAGGAATGAGGGTGCAGACTGAGATGAAACGGAGCGCAAGCAGCAATCTCCATCCCCGGCATCGTCAGGAGGTGGTGCGCTGCCCCGGATTTCGGCCGTCAGCACAACGCAACGAAAGTCGGGCGGCAAGGGAGGAACACGCGCGGCCCGAATCCGGAACCATCGCGTCCGGAAGTCCCGGCGTTTCAGTCGGCCGGTGGCGGGGAGAATTTCTTTTCCGGGCGGAGGCGGCGGCCTTTGCGCGGGTCGATCTCTTCAACCTCGGGCTCGGGGATGCGCGTGAAGGCGATGCGCATCGGGGCGTCCTGCGTCGCGCCGTGCGCGCCACCGAAATACACGGAGTTTTTGCCGAAGGTTTTGTTGAGCGTGTCGACGGCCGTGAGCAACCGGCCGCGGCTCTCCTCCTGTTTTTGGTCGAACAGGTCTGGCGTGTGCCCGCGCAGGTCGAGCAGGTGGTGGAGGCGGATGCCGACCTTGAGCGGCGCGCGCCGGAGCAGGCCCTTCGGTCGCCGGGCCCAGAGCCGGTTGAGCGCGTGGGTGAGCGTGAGGGTGTCCTGTGTCTCGGTGAGGCGGAGTTCGTCGTGCCAGTGCGAGTCGTCGCGGAAAGTCACGGAGACTTGCAGCGCGCCGGCGTAGTGGCCGATGTGGCGCAGGCGCATCGCGGCCTTTTGCAGCAGGCGGTGGAGAGCTGCGAGCGCGGCGTCGGCGCGGCGCAATCCGGGCGGCAGCACGCAGCCGTGGCCGACGGTGTTGTTTGATTCCTGCTCGAAGAAACCCAGGTCTTCGCCGTGGAGCAACCGCCACATCTGTTCGCCGCGCACGCCGCCCCAGATGCCGCGGAACTCGCGGAGATTGGCCGCGTAGAGTTTCGTCATCGAGTCGATGCCGTGCTCGCGCAGACGCCGGTCGATGTTGGTGCCGATGCCGGCGATCTCGCTCGGCAGGAGATGGAGCAACTTGGCGGGAAGGTCGGCGTCCTCAAGCACGGTGAGGCCGTCG
>JANXWT010000318.1 GCA_025351035.1 Opitutia bacterium
CGACGGCCCGGATGGCGGCGGGGAGGTGCTTCGGGTCCGAGTTGATTGCGAACCCGAAGAGCATGAGCTGCATCAGCGGGATGCCGACCATCATGAGGAACGTCACGCGGTCGCGCCGCATCTGGATGAACTCCTTCAGCACGATGGCCCACAATCGGTGGAAAGTGAAGCGGCGGTTGCTCATTGCTGGCCTTGGGTCGCGCGGTGCGTCAGGACGCAGTGGGACTTGTCGTCTAATGGATTACAAGTGCCGCCGCCGGCCGAGACGTGCTCAAGAGATTTGTCATATAATAGATGACAAATCATTCGGTGCGCTGGGCGGGCGGGCGGAAAGCGCATTGGGGTCAGTGCGCTCCCCTCGGAGCAGCGATACGGTTGCTCACTTGAAATTATCCTCCGCGGTTTCCATCAGGCTGATGAACACATCCTCGAGGCCGGAGGTGATGCGTTTCCACTCGTGCTGCGGGTCGCGCACGGCGGCGATGGCGGCGTCGAGTTGCGCGGCGTCGCGTCCGCTCACATGCAGCGTGTTGCCGAAAGCGACGACTTGGTCGACGCCGGGTCGTCCGCGCAATACACGCGAGAGTTTGCGCAGGTCGGGGCCGGTGACGGTCCACGTCGTGAGTTTGGCGGTCGCGAGGACATCGCTGAGCGAACCGCGTGTGAGGAGATTGCCATAGGCGAGGTAGGCGAGGCGGTGGCAGCGTTCGGCCTCATCCATGTAGTGCGTCGTGATCAGCACGGTCAGGCCATCCGCGGCGAGCTGGTGAATTTCGTCCCAGAACTCGCGGCGCGCCTTCGGGTCGACGCCGGCGGTCGGTTCGTCGAGGAGGAGCAGCTGCGGCGAGTGTATGAGGCACGCGGCGAGCGCGAGGCGTTGTTTCCAGCCGCCGGACAACTGGCCGGCAAGTTGCGCGCTGCGGTTTTCGAGGCCGAGGCGTTTGAGGCTGCGTTGCACGGCGTCGATGCGGTCGGGCACGCCGTAGATGCGCGCGATGAAATCCAGGTTCTCGCGGATGCTCAGATCCTCGTAATAGCTGAATTTCTGCGTCATGTAGCCGACATGTTTCTTGATGGCGGCCTGCTGGGTGCGGAGATCGTAGCCGAGGCAAGTGCCCGTGCCGCCGTCGGGCGTGAGCAGACCGCAGAGCATGCGGATGAACGTCGTCTTACCGCTGCCGTTCGGTCCGAGGAAACCGTAGATTTCGCCGCGACGAACCTGGAGATCGATCGCGTTGACGACGGTCTTGTCGCTGAAACGTTTGGTGACGCCGGTGACGTCGATGGCGTATTCCGAAGCGGGCATGGAATTATTTCGCCAGCGTCACGTCGGCCGGCTGGCCCGGATGGAGATCTCTCGCGAGCGCGCCGTCGGCGAAGACGGCCTCGACCATGAAAACGAGTTTGGAGCGGTTCTCGCGGTTGTAGAGGACGGGCGGCGTGTATTCGGGTTGCGGCGAGAGATAGCTGACCCTGGCCGTGAGCGGTGCGGCGACGCCGGTGATGTTCACTTGCACAGAAGTGCCGGCCTTGAGCGCGGCGAACTCTGCTTCGGGGACAAAGAAACGCACTTTGAGATTTTCCGGCGGGAGCAGCGAGACGACGGGCAGACCGGCAGCGACGAATTCGCCGGGACGGTAAAGCGCGTCGTAGACGAGCGCGGCGTGCGGGGCGGACTGAGACTTTTGCTCGACACTCCAGTCGGCGCGTTCCTTCGCGGCGGCGGCCGCGGCGACTTCGCTCTCGGCGGCGGTGATGGCGTCGGTGCGCCCGCCGAGTTTGGCCGTGGCAATCTGCGTGGTGAGTTCTTCGACGGTGCCGGTGTTGCGCTCGTGTGTTAGCCGCGCGCGGTCATAGTCGCTCTCGGAAATAACGTGGCCTTTGAAGAGGCCCGCTTGCCGGTTGAGGTCCAGTTTGGAGAGTTCGGCGGCGGCGCGAGCTTGGTCGAGTCGCGCTTCAAGCGTGGCGAGTTCAGTCGGACGCGAGCCTTTCTTCAAATCATCAAGGCGAGCCTGTGCGGAGCGGAGTTGGTCGGCGGCCTGGCGCTGCGTAGCGAGTTCGGAGCTGCGTTCCAACGCGAAAAGCGGCGCGCCGGCGTCGACGCGCGAGCCCTTGGTCACGGAGAGGGTTTCGAGGCGACCGGCGAGCGGCGAAGAGACATAGATGTATTCGCCCTCGAGATAACCTTGGTAACGGTGTTCCGGCGGGCGCGCGCAGGAGGCGACGAGGAGGACGGCGGCGGTTGCGGCAAGAAGCAGAGCGGGCCGGAAGGATTTAGCGGGGGAATAGTTTTTCATAGTCTTTGCGGCCGGCGGGGGTGAGGAGCCCGCCGAAAAAGAGGTTCATGGCGTTTTCGAAAACCTGGCGCGGCTGCAGGGCGAGATGACCAACGGAGGCGGCCTGCAAGAGTCCTTGCATGGCTTGGAGAAGGAACTCGGCGGCGAAGGCGGGGTTGAGGTCGTCGCGCACCATGCCGGAGAGCTGGCCTTCCTCGAGCAGCCGGCCGAAAATGTAGGGAATGTTTTTCCGGCGAATCTCGGCCAGCAGCGCGTGCAGCTCGGGGGCGAAGCGCTGCAGGTCGCGCAGCAGGTGGGGATTGAGATGAGACAGGCGTTGGAGCATGCCCTCGACGAAGCCGCGCAACTTCTCTGCAAAGGTCAGGCGGCGGTCGCGCAGGATCGCATCGGCGTCGGCACGCACTTCGCCGCCGAAATTCAGAATGACCTGCCGCACCAGTTCGTCTTTGCCCGAGAAATGCCGGTAGAGGGTCTTCTTGCTCATGCCCAGCTCAGTCGCGAGTTCGGACATCGTGAGCGAGTTGTAGCCATGGGCGAACAGGTGCCGCCGGGTCTGCGCGAGGATGCGGGCCCGGATGGCTTGGGTTTTGGGTTTGGTGGGCACGGGGGAAAATTCTTGGAAACCAATGCGGACTTTTAGGTTTCCAAGCAAGCGATTTTTTTCCGCCGCACTGGATGGGCTGCTCGGCCGCCCGGGCCGGGCCGTCGTCTTGGCAGAGTCGGGCGTTGAATCGGAGGCGGTTCAGCCTAGCGTGCGCCCATGCCTGGCCAATCCCAGAACCTGAAAACCGAGATCTCCGTCCTCCTTGCCAACAAGGATTCCGCTGCGTTGAAGGCGAAGCTCGCGCCGTGGTTGCCCGCCGATCTCGCGCCGATCCTGTCCGAATTGCCGATCGAAGAACTGGCGGTGCTTTTCCGCGGTTGCTCGCAGGAACTCGCGGCGGCGGTGTTTTCCTACGTCGAGCACGACGCGAAGCACAAGCTGCTCAAGACGCTGACCCAGGCGCAGGCGGCGGCGCTCCTCAACGAATTGCCGCCGGACGACCGCACGGCCTTTCTCAACGAGCTGCCGCTCGATCTGGCCATGCAGATGCTTGGCCTGCTGACGCCCGAGGAGCGGCAGGTTGCACAGGATCTGCTCGCTTACGCCGAGCACAGTGTCGGTCGCATGATGACGCTCGATTACGTCGCCGTGCGGCCCGAATGGACGGTGCGCGAAGCGCTCGACTACATCCGCACCCACGGTTACGATCGTGAGACGCTCAACATGGTCTACGTGACCGATGAGGCCGGCCACCTGATCGACGACATCCGGGTGCGGCGATTTCTCCTCTCAGCGCCGGAGACCAAGGTCAGTGCGCTGATGGACGGCAATTACGCCACCCTGGCTCCGACCGACGATCGCGAAAAAGCGCTCCAGGTTTTCCGTAAATACGATCGCGTGGCGCTGCCGGTCACTAATCCCGACGACAAACTCATCGGCATCGTGACGGCGGACGACATGCTCGACGTCGCCTCCGAAGAAGCCACCGAAGACATCCAGAAACTGGGCGGCACCGAGGCGCTCGACGAACCCTACACGACGATCGCGTTGCACCGGATGGTGAAGAAACGTGCGAGCTGGCTGGTGGTGCTTTTCCTCGGCGAGATGCTGACGGCGACGGCGATGGCGTATTTTGAGGACGAGATCGCGAAGGCTGTGGTGCTGGCGCTGTTCGTGCCGCTCGTTATCAGCTCGGGCGGCAAGGCCGGCTCACAGGCCGCGACGCTCGTCATCCGCGCGTTGGCGCTCGGGGAATTCAAACTGCGCGACTGGTGGCGCGTGATGCGGCGTGAACTTGCGGCCGGTGCGATGCTCGGGCTGATTCTTGGCGTGATCGGATTTTTCCGCATCGTGGTCTGGGCGCAATTCTCCCACATCTACGGGGAGCACTACCTGCTAGTTGCGTGGACCGTCGGCGTCTCGCTGGTCGGCGTGGTGCTCTGGGGCTCGCTGATGGGATCGATGCTGCCGCTGATCCTGAAGAAGCTCGGCTTCGACCCGGCGACATCGAGCGCCCCGTTCGTGGCGACACTCGTCGACGTGACAGGGTTGGTCATCTATTTCACCGTCGCGTTTCTGATCATGCGCGGGACGCTGCTGTGAACACGATCTTGCAATGACCACTCGAGGCCAACCTGTGCTGCTCTACGATGGTGGCTGCAGGCTGTGCAATCGGTGCGTGCGCGCATTGCTGCGAGCAGACAAAGTCGGCCGCCTGCACTACGCCCCGCTGCAGAGCGCGCCGGCGCGAGCATACCTCCGTGCGCAGGGATTGCCGGAGGAGGATTTCGCCAGCTTGGTGTTCGTGCCGAATTGGAATCGGCCCGGGGAAAGGAAATATCTGTTGCGCACCGACGGGGCGTTGGCGGCGTGCGCGGAGGTCGGCGGCGGCTGGCGCGTGCTCGCGTGGTTGCGCATCGTGCCACGGGCGCTGCGCGATCCGTTCTACAAAGCGGTCGCCCGTTCGCGTTACGCGCTGTTTGGCGAATACCAGCCGACGCCATTGCCCGACCCGGAATGGGAGAAACGTTTTCTGACCCGCTGAGCAAAAGCGAAAAAAAAGACCGGACGCAGATCCGGTCTTTGAAATCTGGCTGGTATTTGCGCGAGTGATCAATCGCGGCCGTAGCCACCGCCACCGCCACGGTCGCCGCCGCGGTAGCCACCACCACCGCCACCGCGATAACCGCCGCCACCGCCACCACCCCGGCCGCCGCCAAAGCCGCGACGCTCGCCGCCACCGCCACCGAATCCGCCGGAACGTGGCGGACGTTCTTCACGCGGGCGCGCGATGTTCACCGCGAGCGCGCGGCCTTCCATCTGGAAGCCATGGAATTTTTCCACGGCCTTCTGAGCTTCCTCGCCGCTGGTCATGGTGACGAATGCAAAACCGCGGGAGCGGCCGGTGAATTTGTCGAAGATGATCTCGACGACGCTGACGGTGCCGACCTGACCGAACAGAGCCTCAAGATCCTGCGCGGTGCTAGCGAAGGGAAGATTCCCCACGTAGAGCTTACTGTTGTCCATGTGATGATTCAGAGCTGATGCTGCCGTCTTGCCGCCCGTTCCCGACTCTCGGGTTTCAAATCATCACTGAACACTGACGCTCACCTGACAATTCTCCGTGACGGTAGAATCTAACAAACAACCAACCCAGCGGTCGTCAGGCTGGCTGGCCGGCCGGGGTTGGCAAGCGCGAAGGGCTGGTGCCCGCCGGGGAGAATCCCTCAGGCCGCCGGAAACGGAATCTCGTTGGCACAACCCGGCCAATCGCGCCGCAGGAGGCCGTAGAACACCACGTCCTAGTAGCGCCCGTTCTTCTTGACGGCGCGTGGGCTTGAGCCTTCGCGCCGCATCCCGAGCTTAAGCATCACGCGACCCGACGCTGAGTTGCGGGCCATGTGGTGCGCCTGCACGCGGTTCAACCCAAGAGCGTTGAAACCAAAATCCACCAGCCCACCGGCTGCTTCGGTGGCGAACCCGCGCCGCCAGTAAGGCGTCCCGATCCAGTAACCCAGTTCCGCCTTGTCATGCGCGGCTTCGAAAACCAAACCGACGGCACCAACCAAGTCTCCGCCTTTCTTCAGGGTGATGGCCAGTGCCAGTTCCTTCTGCGCGGTCCATTGCAGTCCGTGGGTGCGGATCCACTCTTCGGCGGCGCCATCAGGGTAGGGATGCGGGATGTGCAGGGTGGTGTCGGCGACTTCGCGCACACCGGCGAGACGCTGCACGGCCGGGCCGTCCGCCGGCTCGAAGGGACGCAACCGCAAGCGTGGAGTTTCGATCAAAGGAGGCTGCGGCGGATAGGCCATGGCACCAAAGATGGCAGCCCCAATTTTAGCCGCGAGCGGAAAGCGTGGACGATTCCCCTCTGAGAAATCTGATTCCTCCTCTAAAAAATCATTGCATTGCATCCGGCCAGTCCTATGACGAATAGCACTATGGCAAAAAAATCTGCTCGCAAACCTAACGCCGCTTTCATGAAGCCGGTTCAACCCGACGCTGCTCTCGCTGCTGTCGTTGGCTCAAATCCGCTGCCCCGCACGGAAATGACCAAGAAACTCTGGGTCTACATCAAGAAGCATGGTCTCCAAGATAAGAAAAACAAACGCATGATCAATGCCGACGCTGCCCTGAAGGTTGTGTTTGGTGGCAAGGCTCAGGTCAGCATGTTTGACATGACCAAGCTGGTCAGCAAGCACGTCGCCTGAGTTCGCGGGAATTTTCCCACTTTGAAACCGCCGCAGCCCAAAGCTGCGGCGGTTTTTGTTTTTGCGGAGGGCGGCGGTAACTGCGCACCACCAGGTCGCCCCGCTTCGCGCTTGGCTGGAGGAATTCCGGCCCTACGCTCTGCGTCGTCTTGATGCACGCTCCGTTCCGCAGTCTTCACACGCAGGCCCTGCTCGGCTTGGTGCTTACCAATGCACTTTGGGCGCTCAGCTTTCCGCTCGTCAAGGGCATCGTCTTTGCCCACCAGCAGGTGCTGCCAGGCAGCAGCAGTTGGTTTATCACCGCCTGCGCGATCGCGCCGCGTTTCGTGCTGGCGACGGCGGTGCTCGCGTTGATCCTCGGACGCTCATTGCGCGATCTGCGCCGGTCCGAGCTGAAGCAAGGTTTCCTGATCGGCCTCGCCGCCTCGGGTGGCATGCTCTTCCAGAACGACGGCTTGCAGTTCACCGCGGCGTCCACGTCCGCGTTCCTCACGCAGTTTTCCGCGATCATGATTCCCCTTTGGGTGGCGCTGCGGATTCGCCGCTGGCCGTCACCCGTGACTTGGGTCGCTTGTATTCTCGTGCTGATCGGTGTCGGCGTGCTGGCGGACTTCGATCCGCGCACCATGCGGCTCGGGCGCGGCGAACTCGAGACACTCGTCTGCTCGGTGTTTTTCATGCTGCAGATTTTTGTGCTGGAGGACAAATCCTTCACCGGCAACCGCACGCTGCCGGTCACGATCACGATGTTCGCGACGGAGGCCGTGATCTTCACGGTGATGTCGTTCGCCACAGCGCCACAGACGGCCGATATGCTCGTGCCGTGGACTTCGCCGATCTGGGTTGGCTGCACGATTGCCCTCACGGTGTTCTGCACGCTCGGCGCGTTCACGCTGATGAACAAGTGGCAGCCCTACATCACCGCCACCGAGGCCGGGCTGCTCTACTGTCTCGAGCCGGTGTTCACCGCGGCGCTCGCACTCTTCCTGCCGGCGATGCTGTCGGGCTGGGGCGGTTTTGATTACCCCAACGAGACCGCGACGTTCGCGCTGCTCGCGGGCGGCGGACTCATCACTGCGGCCAACGTCCTCATCCAGCTCCGGCCACCGGCGAAGTCGGCGTAACGTCTGCCGGATTCAAGAATTTTCCGTTGCGCAGGAAGGCGCGCACTTGCGCGATTACCGCGCCGCGCCAGAGCATCACTGTGTGCGAGTGCGGCACGACGATAAAGTCCCGCATGCCGGCCAGCTTCGCCGATTCCACGGTGACGGCGCCGTCGTGCGGGCCGGTCAACTGGTGGCGGAAAAGTGGATTGAGGGTCGAACTCCCCGCGATGACACCTACGTCGTAATCCGCCGGCTCGAGCGTGCGCGCGATGCCGTCCGCGCCGGTGCCGAGTCGCGGCAGGTTGACGCCGGTGATCCAGCGGAACAGGGGCCGCTGCGCCGAGCGGTCGGCGGCGACGCTGCCGTGGTTGGGCGGACCGAGCATCACGACGCGGCCGAGATTCGCGGGTCGATGGTCGCGCAGGTAGAGCCGCAACACCAGACTGCCCATCGAATGAGTCACGAAATGCAGACGTGGCGCCGACTCCACACCGAGTGCGCGCAGCCGCGCCGGCAGGTAATCGCCCGCGATCTCCTCGATCGGCAGCATGCGTGACGGATAGCTGAGGTTCACCACGCGATAGCCGTCCGCGCGCAGGGAGGTCGCGATGCGTTGCATCACCAGCGCTCGCATGGCGACGCCGTGCAGCAGCACGACGGTCTCGGTCGGCTTCGGGTTCGCAGCAGTGGCACGGGTCGCGGACATCAGGATCACACTAATCATCAAAGCCAGTCGGGCGAGTCTGCGCATGCGGCTTGCGACCACAACTCACGACGTTGGTGCCGTCCCGGCGTGCCGGACCGACGCGAACGCCCGCCACGTGACGGCGGAAATGATCAGCGCACCCCCCGCGATGGCGAGCAGGGTTGGCTTTTCGCCGATGAAGAGCAGCACCCAAATGGGATTGAGCACCGGCTCGACTACGGGAATCAGCACGGCTTCGAGCGCCGTGACATGTTTGATCGCGCGCACGTAGAGCAGGTAGGGCAGACCCAACTGCAGCACGCCGAGCGCGAGCAGGGCGCCTAGTCCCTGCGCGGAGGGCAACGGGTGGCCCGCGGCAAACGGCAGCGCGATGACCGCGCCGAGCAGATTGCCGATGATGACCGACTCGATGGGCGAGCCGTCCCGCTGCTTGCGCATGAGCATCGCCATGCAGGCGAAACTCACGCCGCTGAAAATCGCGAGGGCGTTGCCGACCGCGCCCTGCAACTCGAGGCCGTGCGCGAAAAACAAGCCCATGCCCGCGAACACCGCGAGGATGGCAAGCCAATCGGCCTTGGTCGTGCGCTCGCCGAGCACCCACGCGCCGAGGAGCGCCACCCACACCGGCGCGGTGTATTGGAGGAGGATCGCGTTGGCCGCGGAGGTGAGTTTGGTCGCGACCGCGAACGGCACGGTGCAACCGAGATAGGCGAGGGCTGCGCCAAGTTGCAGCGGCGACCACGTGAAACGCAGCGGCCGGTGCACCGCGAGCAGGAACAGTCCCGCGATCAGCCCGCGCCCGCCCGCCACGGCGAGGGGCGGCCAGTCGATGTATTTGATCAGCACGCCGGCCGAGCTCCACAGCACGGCACAGATGAGCAGCAGGCCGACGGCCTTGGAGTGGGCGGGATCCTTCACGGGCGCACAGCCATGAAGAAATCCGCCGCGAAGGAAACACCGAAACGGCATGCCCGGCGCGGGGTTCGGCGCAAATCTCCGGGCGGATTTGGCCGGGGACCGTCCCAAAGGTTTCCGAAAATTCTTTTAGTTGGTTCGGTCAAGTGGGGTGTTTAGAGTAATTGAGCGATCCTTCTCGCTTCGCTTTCCCAACGCCGATGCCCCTGACCTGACCCCGAATTTTCGAGCCGCTTTTGGTGTTAGTCTGGGCCAAAGAAAGGACCCAGACCATGAAAGGCAAAAGACCGAAGACAAGATCCGCATTTTGCGGGCCGCCGATAGC
>JANXWT010000328.1 GCA_025351035.1 Opitutia bacterium
TATTGGATCTGCCTGCTCGCGACGGCCGCCATCCTCGTGCCGAGCGCGGGTTCTCTCGCCGCGCATGGGGGCCAGTCGACGTTCTTCGCGGCAGATCAGATGCGCTACATCTACGCCAACTTTCTGCTCCGACTTCTGCAACCAACAATCGGCAGCCTGTTCATGGATCATCCGGCAGCGGGTGTGGTCAACGGTTCCCTCTGGAGTTTGTTTCCAGAAATGCTATGCTACGGTTTACTTGCGATTTGCGGCGTTGGCGGACTGCTGCGCCGGGACCGGCGCTGGCTGCTCGTAACTTTCGGCCTGAGCACTTGGGCGCTCTTTGCCGCAAGTCCATACTTGCTTGCCGCCATCGCCGGCTCACTCTGGCAACCGAAACTCTGGTATCTGCTGCAACTCAACTCGCTGCTTGCTTTTTTCCTCGCCGGAGCGGGACTCTGGGTGTTTCGCCATTTGATCCCATTCGGGCGCGGAGTGCGCTGGACTGCCGTTGCAGCTGTGGTAGTCGCGCTGGCCTTTGGCGTTTATCCATTGCTTGGACCACTCTTGCTCGCACCGGCGATAGTCGCACTCGCCGTGCAACTGCCGTGGACACAATTTGATCGCTACGGTGATTTCTCTTACGGGCTCTACCTCTACCACTTTCCGCTTCAGCAACTGATTTATGCGACCGGCGGGCAACTTCCGTCCGCGATTGCATTTTTTGCAATATCGCTGGTCGCGACACTGCCGTGTGCATGGCTAAGCTGGAAATTCATTGAAAAGCCGGCGCTCACCCTGAAGGCAAAGACCCTGCACCGGCCCAGCGCCTGATGCGAATCCTCCTCACCGCTGATCCTGAGATTCCCGTGCCACCCGTTGGCTACGGCGGCATCGAGCGCATCGTCGACGCCTTGGTGCGCCACTACCGCGCGACCGGCCATACCGTCGGCCTTGTGGCGCATCCGGAGTCGGCTTCGCCGGCCGACCGCAAATACAGTTGGCCCGGCGTCAGTTCAGGCTCGGCCTTTGACACGGTGAGAAACATCCGCGCGTTACGGAATGCCGTGCATGATTTCACTCCAGACGTGCTCCACAGTTTTTCGCGGCTCGCCTACCTGCTGCCGTTGCTGCCGACGCGGTTGCCGAAGATCATGTCCTATCAGCGCCACACCGGAGGCCGTCAGATCACGTGGGCGGCGCGTCTCGGCGGCCGCTCGCTGCGCTTCACCGGTTGCAGCGAATTCATCTGCACGCAGGGCCGACCGCACGGCGGAGCATGGCGAACGATCCCCAATTTTGTCGAGCTCGACAAATTGACCTTTGTGCCGCGCGTGCCGGCGGACGCCCCGCTCGTGTTCCTCAGTCGCATCGAGGCCATCAAAGGCCCGGAGCTTGCCATCGCCGTGGCGCGGGCCACAGGCCGACAGTTGATTCTCGCCGGTAACCACGCCCCCGCCGGCTCGCATCGGGATTTCTGGGACCGGGTGATTGCCCCGCAGCTCGGCCGCGACGGCATCGAGTGGATCGGCGAGGTGAACGACGCGCAGAAGAGCGAGCTGCTCGGCCGCGCCGCCGCGCTGATTGTGCCGGTCCAATGGGATGAGCCCTTCGGCATCGTCTTCCCCGAGGCGCTCGCTTGCGGCACACCCGTCATCACCTGCGCGCGCGGCGCTTTACCTGAGATCATCACCGAGGGGGAAAACGGTTTCTTCATCCGCGGCGTGCCGGACGGCGTCGCCGCCGTGCAGAGCCTTGCTACAATTGACCGCACGGTTTGTCGCCGCACCTCTGAAGAGCGATTCAGCATCTCAGTCTGCGCGTGGCGCTACCTTGAATTGTATCGCGAAATGACCGCCGCCTGAACGATGCCTCGCCTGCTGATCATCTCCCCTCATTTCCCGCCGATCAACGCACCGGACATGCAGCGTGTGCGGATGAGCCTGCCGCACTTCGTTGACGCCGGCTGGGAGGTGGTCGTGCTGACGGTCGATGATCACGAACCGCTGGCACCGCACGAGCCGGACCTGTTGCAGACTATCCCGCCGGTCGTGCGCGTCGTAAGGACCCGGATATTTTCACGCCGCTGGACGCGCCATTTCGGGATAAACAACCTCGGACTGCGTTCGCTGCCCTTCGTTTACCGCGCCGCCGGAAAATTGCTGCGCCACGAGCACTTCGATATCGTCTATTTTTCCACCACGCAGTTCATCCTCATGCCGCTCGGTCGGGTCTGGCGCTACGAATTCGGTGTGCCCTACGTCATCGACCTGCAGGACCCTTGGCTGAACGAGTATTACAGCCAGCACGGCGCGCCGCGGCCGCCCGGCGGCTGGAAATTTCTCTTTGCGAACACGACCGCCAAGCTGCTCGAAGGCTGGACACTCAAGCGCGCCGCGCATGTCATCAGTGTCTCGGAACAATACTTGAAGACCCTCTCGCGTCGTTATGCCTGGTGGACACCTGCACACGGCAGCGTGCTCACTTTCGGCGCGCCCGATGCCGACATCGCGCTCGCCCGTCGGAAAGTCGCCGAGCAGTCGTCGCTCCTGCCCGCGACGCCGAGTCTGAAAATCGCCTACGCCGGCCGCTTGGGGCCCGACATGCTGCCGGCACTCGACACGCTTTTTGCTGGACTCGCCCGCTACAAGGACTTCGCCAAGCCGTTCGAGATTTTCTTCTTCGGCACCTCCTACGCGCCGGCCGGCAAAGCTGTGGCGACCACGGCGGCGCTCGCCGCCAAGCACGGTATCGCGCATCTCGTGCATGAACAGCCCACCCGCGTCGGCTACCTCGAGGCGCTACGCATCATGCTCGAATCCGACCTCACGCTGCTGCTCGGGTCAGAGGACAAAGCCTACTCGCCGTCGAAAATTTATCCGATCCTCCTCTCCGGC
>JANXWT010000338.1 GCA_025351035.1 Opitutia bacterium
GCTTGAACTGCCAGTCGGAAATGTTGTGGTTGGTCTTGGCGATGCGCACCGAGGCGAGGGTCGGTCCGAAGCCCGCGTCGCGCAGCAGTGGCTGGCGGCCGGAGATTCCGGCGAAAGTGGAGAAATTGTCGGCAAACGCGTTGAAAGTGCCTCGGGCGTTGGTGCTGGTGGCACCGAGTTGGTAGGTCATGCCCCACGGCATGAGCCCGTTCAGACTGAGATTATAGGTGTCGGATTCCGAACCGGTGGCGTTGGGGCGGATGCCCGTGGTGGCGTTGATCAGCTGCGGGTTCTCGCTTTCCGAATGCGTGTAGGTGCCCGCGATCACCGGATCAAACTTGCCGAGGGCTTCCGTGAGACGCGCGGCGGAGATCGAGGCGTCGAAGGAACTCACCTTGATCGAGAAATTTTTCGCGAGCGCGCGCTGGATGGCGTCGTTGAGCGTGAGTTTTTCCACGCGACCTGACGTTGAAGACGGGGCACCCGCCGTTTGGGCGAGGGCCGTCGCGGTGATCGCAAGCGTTGAGAGGAAGAGGGCAAAATTGCACCGAGAGAATCGCATGAGTTGGAGAATTTGTCTGCCTTGTGCAGCCGCTGTGCCAGCGCGCCGGCTGAAACTTAAACTGCTGGCTGGCAGTCGGTAGAAATATCTGCCGGCTTGCCGTTCGCGAGGAATCGGGCTCGTCGGCGGGATTTTGAAATCCCGGAATTGGGAAGTGCTCCAAGTGGTCGCCTAGCTAGCGACTAATCCGCCCGCAAGGCCACCAACGGGTCAACCTTGGTGGCGCGGAGCGCCGGCAGCAGGCAGGCGAGGAGGGCGACGACCGTGAAACCAAGCGCTGTGAGCGTAAACGTGACCGGGTCACGGGCGTTGAGATTGTAAAGCATGGACTGCATCACCCGCGTTAGCGCCACACAGGCCATGAGGCCGACCCCGATGCCGAGCAGCACGACGACCATGCCTTGGACGAGGACCATCCGGAGCACATTGCCGCGACTCGCACACAACGCCATGCGGATGCCAATCTCGCCCGTGCGCTGGCTGACGGTGTAGGCCATCACGCCGAAGATGCCGACGGCGGCGATCACTAGCGCCACGATCGAAAAGACGCCGAGCAGCGTCGTGGCGAAACGTTGGCGCTCTATCGTGCCGGCGACGAACTGGTTGAGCGCTTTGATGGCAGACACCGGCTGGTCGCGGTCGACCGCGAGGATCTGCGGCCGCAGCAGGCCGAGCAGCGCTGGGCTGGGTGAACCGGCGGTGCGAATGATGAAATTCAGGTGGGTATCCGGAGACTGGGCGAGCGGATCTTAGGCTTGCTCGAGGACGGCTTCGTTTAGCCCACCGTCTTTCACGTCCGCCACGATGCCGACAATTTCGCGATCAGTTTCAATGCCATTGGTGATCCGGATGTATTGGCCGAGCGGATTTTCGCCGGGAAAGTGTTTTCGCGCCAGAGTCTCGTTGATCAGGCAGACCGGCGTGGATTTCGCACTGTCGTTTTCGGCAAAGTAGCGCCCGCGGAGCAGGCGGATGCCCATAGCTTGGAAGTAATCGGGCGTCACCGCAAAGTAGTTCGCGGCCGGCTCCGCACCGATCGGTGGCTTGGGGCGGCCTTTGACAAAAAAATTGTAGCCCCAATTGCCCACGAACGGGAGGCATTGGGTGACGCCTACCGACACGACGCCGGGCAAGGTGCGGAATTTCTCCACCGCCTGGGTGGCGAAGGCGAGTTGCTGCGTCGGCTCGCCGTATTTGCCTTCGGGGAGCGTGACCGAAACTGTAGTCACAGCGTTAGGGTTGAAGCCTGGATGGACTGAGTGAAGTTTCAGGAAACTCCGGCCGAGCAAGCCGGCCCCGACGAGGAGCATGAGCGAAAGCGCGACTTCGCCAAAGACCAGTGTCTGGCGCAACCGGCCGCGGCTGCCGTCCTGCTGGCCGCGTCCGCCGTCTTTCAGGGCATTGACCAGGTTGAGTCGCGTCGCCTGCAACGCCGGCACGAGGCCAAAGAACAGCCCAGTGGCGATGCTCACCAGCAGCGCGAAACCTAGGACAAGATTATCCAGACCGATTTCCTTGGCGCGAGGGAGCGAGGCCGGGGCCAAACCGACGAGAGCGTCGAGCCCCCAGCGGGCCACGAGCACGCCCAGTGCTCCGCCGGCGAGGGAAAGGCACAGGCTCTCGGTGACCAATTGGCGGACGAGTCGGGCGCGAGATGCGCCGAGGGCCGCCCGTATGGAAAATTCGCGCAAGCGCACCGTGGCGCGCGCCAGCTGAAGGTTCGCCACGTTGGCGCAGGCGATGAGCAGCACGA
>JANXWT010000340.1 GCA_025351035.1 Opitutia bacterium
ACGACCTTCCTCGATCTCTGGCGCAGCGACGCCGGCAACAACCACACCGGCTGGGGCGATCCCGCCTACGACGCCCTGATGAACCGCGCCACCGCCATGGTCGACCCCGTCGCGCGCGCCGCGCTCCTCAGCGCCGCCGAGTCCTACATGCTCGATCGCGCACCCATTGCTCCGCTCTATTTCAATCCCCACGTCTACCTCATCCATCCCGCGGTCAAAAACTGGCACCCCAATCCGATGGACCACGTCGATTACCGATATGTCCGGCTCGAAGAATAGCCCACTCGCACAAATTCTGCTGGCCGGCCTCACGTTGCTCGCGCTCTGTGCCTGCGCTAAACGCGACCCCGCCCGCGCGACGGACCAAGTTCTTCGGATCAGTCAGCGCAACGAGCCTGCGACACTTGACCCGCAGCTCGCTACCTTGCCGGACGAATTCTTCATCATCCGTGCCCTGAAGGAGGGATTGCTTGTGCCAAATCCCGCCGGCGGCGCGCCGTTGCCCGGCGTTGCCGAACGCTGGGAAGTCTCCTCTGACGCGCTCACCTGGACATTTCACCTCCGCGCCAACGCCCGCTGGTCCACCGGCACGAGAGTCACGGCACAGCACTTCGTCTATTCCATCCATCGGGCCCTGACCCCCGCCACCGCCGCCCCCAAAGCGCATCTCTTTTTCTGTCTCGCCCACGCCGAGGATTTCTATCGCGGCAATATCTCCGACCCCTCACACATTGGTGCCTCCGCGCCCGATCCGCTGCGGCTGGTTCTCCATCTCGCCCAGCCCACTCCCGACCTGCCTGCGCTGGTCGCCAGTGGTCCATGGATACCTGTCTATCTCCACGTCAAATTGGTGGACGGCAAGGAGGAATTCATCCCGGGGCGCGACCTCGGCAACGGCCCCTTCGTAGTCACCGAGTGGCACGCCAACCAGCACATCACGGTCTCGAAGAATCCCGATTACCACAGCGCCGACCTCATCAAGGTCAGCCAGCTGCGCTTCCAGTCCTACGACAACGGCGACACCGAGGAACGCGCCTTCCGGGCCGGTCAGCTCGACGTGACACTCTCCGTGCCGTTCTCCAAGCTCGGCAGTTACGCGCCCCCCAAGCTTCAGACCCAACCACTGCTCGAAACTCGCTACCTCGCACTAAACACTGCCCGCCCGCCGCTCAGAGACCCGCGCGTCCGCCGCGCGCTCGCCCTAGCGGTCGACCGGCGCGCGCTGGTCGATAAAGTCATGAAAGGTGGTCAGCAGCTCGCCCTGAGTTTCGTCCCGCCAGGCCTGGGCGGCTACGAGTCCGCAGGAAAATTGGCCGGTGACCAGACCGAAGCGCGCCAACTGCTGGCCGAGGCGGGCTACCCCGGCGGCCAAGGCTTCCCGCGCCTGGAATTGTCCACCTGGGTCAATACGCCCGTGCTCGAAGCCATCCAGCAGATGTGGAAGCGCGAGCTCGGCATCGAGGTCGCCATCGCCCAGCGCGAGGGGAAGATCCATCTTGCGGCCGTCAAAGCTGGTGACTTCGACCTCGCCTTCCTCCCGGCCATCCCGGACTACGCTTCTCCTGCCGCGCTCCTCGACGAATGGCTCTCCAGTGCGCCGACTAACTACGCCCGCTGGCGTAATGCTGACTTCGACCATCTCGTGCAGACGGCCAGTCACGAAACCGACGCCGTCCGCCGCCTCTTGCTTTACCAGCAGGCTGAGGCCCTCATGCTTGCCGACCTTCCCCTCATCCCGCTCTATTTTAATACTCAGAACTTCTTGCTCTCCCCGCGCGTGCACGGCTGGCAGGTCGACAATCTCTGGAACCGTTTCTACCAGGCCGTCCATTTAGAATGAAGCTGCCGTCACCCTTGCGTTTCTTGTGCTGTCTGCTCGTCGTCGCGCTGCTCGGCGCTTGCGCGAAGACCGAGACCGCCGTCGCCCTCGGCAACCGCACGCAGGTCCTCCACCAGAACATCGGCGGCGAACCGCCGGACCTCGACCCGCAGCTCATGCAGACCAATGCGCATTTCAACGTGCTTATGGCGCTCTACGAAGGGTTGACCGGCTACGATCCGCGCGACCTGCATCCCGTGCCCGGTGTCGCCCAGCGCTGGGAAATTTCCGCCGACGGCCTCGCCTACACCTTCCATCTCCGCGCCGATGCCCAGTGGAGCAACGGCGACGCCGTCACGGCGCGCGACTTCGAGTTCAGCGTGCGCCGGATGCTCTCGCCCAAGTTCGCGACGCCCTACAAGCACTACTTCGACATCGTCCGCGGCGCCGAGGATTACAGCGCCGGCCAGCTCGCGGATTTCGCCGCCGTCGGCGTGCGTGCCGTCGACGACCGCACGCTGCGCATCGAGCTCCGCCAGCCCGCCCCCTACCTGCTCTTTCTTCTCGGCAGTTTCGCGTGGATGCCGGTGCATCGCGCGACCGTCGAAGCGCATGGAGCCTACGATGCCATCGCCACCGGCTGGTCCCGCCCCGGTCACATCGTCACCAACGGGCCGTTCGCCCTCGCCGACTGGCGAAACGGCGAAGAGATCGTCGTGAAGAAAAACCCGCGCTACTGGGGCGCCCGCACCGTGCGGCTGCAGGAAATTCATTTCCATCTCATCGAGAACGCCGACACCGAGGAACGCGCGTTCCGCACCGGCCAGTTGCACCTCACCGAGTTCGTGCCCGCGACCAAGCTCGCGATCTACGCCGAGACCGCGCCGGATCAGCTTTCGGTCGCGCCGTTTTTCTCGACCTATCTCTACGAGTTCAACCTTGCGCGGCCGCCGTTCAACGAACCGCGCGTGCGCCGCGCTTTCTCGCTCGCCATCGACCGCGTGCAGCTCGCCGCCAGCCAGCCGCAGCAACATCTGCTCGCCGCCACGGGCCTCGTCCCGCCGGGCACCGATGACTATCACTACACCGGCGACAACGCGCTGCGCTTCGACCCCGCCGAGGCGCGCCGCTTGCTCGCCGCCGCGGGTTTTCCCGAGGGCAAAGGGTTTCCGGCTACCGACCTGCCCTTCGACACCTCGGCCCGCCACCAGCATTTCGCCGAGATCCTCCAGCAAATGTGGGAACGCAATCTCGGCGTCCGCGTCAACCTCGCCAACATCGAAGGCCGTGTCTACCACGCCGAGCGCGTCCAACGGAAATACACTCTCTCGCGCGGCGGCTGGGTCGGCGACTACCTCGACCCGCACGCCTTCCTCAGCGTCCATCTGACCGGCGGCGGACAAAACGTCGCCGGTTACGCCAACCCCGAGTTCGACGCCCTCGTGCGCCGCGCGCTCGACCAGCGCGACCGCGCCGCCCGCCACGAAATCTATCGTCGCGCCGAGGACATTCTGATGCGCGACCTCCCGATCATTCCGCTCTTCCACTATACCGCGCAACACCTCGTCGCCCCATCCGTGCGCGGCCGCTACCCCAACCTGCTCGACTATCATCCGTATCAGGGCATGTGGCTGGAATCGAAATAGCCACTGGAGGGCCCGCGTCCCCACGGACCGCCACGCTGGAATTTTTCCTTCTGGCTTCTGAAACCTGAATTCTGGATTGTCCGCGCGTCTCCATGCTCCGCTTCGTCGCCAACCGTCTGCTGCAGGCCATTCCGGTGATGCTCATCATCATCACCGTGAGTTTTTTCATGCTGCGCCTCGCGCCCGGCGGGCCGTTCACGGCGGAGAAAGCCGTGCCGCCCGAAATCCTCCGCAATCTCGAGGCGCACTATGGACTCGATAAGCCGCTCCCGGTCCAATTCATCACTTACCTCGGCAAGGTCGTGCTGCACGGCGACCTCGGACCGTCTTTCAAATACTCGAATCGCACGGTGAACGAGATTCTCGCCGACAAGTTGCCCGTCTCGCTCGAACTGGGCGGGCTTGCGCTCGTCGTCGCGCTCGTGCTCGGGCTCACGTTCGGCATCCTCGCCGCCCTCAAACGCAACACGATCTTCGATTACGCTTTCAGCACCGTCGGCATGGTGGGTATCTGCGTGCCGACTTTTGTTATGGGCCCGCTACTCGTGCTCACCTTCGGCATTCACTTCGGCTGGGTCAACGCCTCCGGTTGGTATACGTGGCAGGACCGCGTGCTGCCCGCGCTCACCCTCGGTTTCGTTTACTCCGCCTACATCATGCGGCTCACGCGCGGCGGCATGCTTGAGGTGCTCACCCAGGACTATATCCGCACCGCCCGCGCCAAGGGTGCCAGCGAGACGCGCATCGTGCTCCGGCACGCGCTGCGCGGCGGTCTGCTGCCCGTCGTGTCCTTCCTCGGTCCGGCCATCGCCGGCATCCTCACGGGCTCGTTCGTCATCGAAACGATTTTCCAAATCCCCGGCCTTGGCCGTGAGTTCGTCAACAGCGCCTTCAATCGCGACTACACCCTCGTGCTCGGCACCGTCATCCTCTACGCCGGCCTCCTCGTCCTCCTCAACCTCGTCGCCGACGTCGTGCAAGTGTGGCTCAACCCGAAACTGAAATTCGAATGAGCTCAATCCACCCACGGATTTCACGGATGAAGGCTGATGAATCCAAATCGCCTGAACAGCCATGGAGGGTCCGCGTCCCCGCGGGCCGCGACTCGTCAGGAGCCGAGCCCTCCGGCCATCCGTTCTGTATCCGCGCAATCCGTGGTTAAGAAAATGTCCGCCTTTTCCCCACTAGCCTCTGGCCTCCCGCCTCTCGCCTCGGCCGAGTCCGACACCGACGCCGCGTCGTCGCTCTGGCGCGACTCGTGGCATCGGTTGTGCAAGAACAAACCCGCCGTCATCGGCGGCGGACTGCTGCTCATCCTCGGCGTGCTTTGCGTCGCGGGCCCGTGGTTTCTCCAAGCCTCCTATCAGGACCAAAACCTCGACCTCGGCGCTTCTGCTCCCGGCGCGCAACACTGGCTCGGCACCGATACCCTCGGTCGTGACCTGCTCGTGCGCCTGCTTTTCGGCGGCCGCATCTCCATCAGTGTGGGCCTCTGCGCCACGTTCGTCGCGCTGACGATCGGCGTCAGCTACGGCGCGATCGCCGGCTACATCGGCGGCAAGACCGACGCGTTCATGATGCGCGGCGTCGACATCCTGTATTCGCTGCCGTTCACCATCTTTGTCATTCTCCTCATGGTGTTCTTCGGCCGGAACATCATTTTGCTCTTCGTCGCCATCGGCGCGGTCGAGTGGTTGACGATGGCGCGCATCGTCCGCGGGCAGATCATGGCACTGAAGAAAATGGAGTTCATCGAAGCCGCCCGCTCGCTCGGTCTCAGCAACCGCCG
>JANXWT010000401.1 GCA_025351035.1 Opitutia bacterium
AAGCGAAACGTAGTGAGACGCGAAGAAGACGACCATCCACGTGACCCCGGCGATGAGGCACGCCAGCGGCATGAGCACCACAAGTCCGCCCGCGGCGGTGGCGACGCCCTTGCCGCCCTTGAACCGGGTGAAAACGGAAAACGAATGCCCGACCACTGCCGCGACGACGCCGATGAGCCCGAGCACCTGCTGGTGCGGCGTGGCGATGAGCAGCGGCCAGCCCGTAGCGAGCGAGCCCTTGAGGACGTCGAGCACGAGCACGGTAGTGCCGGCCTTGCTGCCGAGCACGCGCTTGACATTGGTCGCGCCGGGATTGCCGCTGCCCTGTTTGAAAATATCCACGCCATGCGCCTTCGCGACGAGGTAGCCAAACGGCAGCGAGCCGAGCAGATAGCCCACCATGGCCGTGGTGATGATCCAGAAATTACTCATCGGCGTGACCCGGTGAGTCTGCTCAATGACCGCGCGGCCGGTCAATGCCGATCACGGGTGAGTGCGTCAGTTCGCGCCGGTGCCGACGAAATGCAGCGCGAAGGCAAACTTGTCGGCCGTCTCCTCGATCTGCTTGGCAATCGGCTTGCCGGCTCCGTGTCCGGCATTCGTCTCGATGCGGATAAACAGCGGGGACGGGTTGAGTGGATTGGCCGCCTGCAAGGCCGCGGCATACTTGAACGAGTGGCCGGGATGCACGCGGTCGTCGTGGTCGCCGGTGGTGATCATCATGGCCGGATATTCCACGCCGGTCCTGACGTTATGCACGGGTGAATAACCGGCGAGATATTTGGCCATCGTCGGCTCGTCGGACGAGCCGTAGTCGCTGGCCCAGGCCCAGCCGATGGTGAATTTCTGGAAGCGCAGCATGTCCATCACGCCGACGGCGGGGAACGCCACACGCGCGAGGTCAGGCCGCTGGTTGACGACGGCGCCGATCAGCAGGCCGCCGTTGGAGCCGCCGCTGATGACGAGCTTGTTGTGCGTGGAGTAGCCCTCCTGCACGAGGTAATCGCCCGCGGCAATGAAATCGTCGAAGACGTTCTGTTTGCGGTCGCGTGTGCCCGCGAGGTGCCAGTCCACGCCGTATTCGCCGCCGCCGCGAATGCTGGGTTGCGCGTAGATGCCGCCGAGTTCGAGCCACGCGAGATTCGACGTGGAGAACGCGGGTTTCATGGAGATGTTGAAACCGCCGTAAGCGTAGAGCAGCGCCGGATGCGAGCCGTCGAGCTTGATGCCCTTGCGGGCCGTGATGAACATCGGCACGCGCGTGCCGTCCTTCGACTGGTAGAAGACTTGTTTCGTCTCGTAGATCGAGGGATCGAACGCGACCTTCGGCGCCTGGAAGACCTCGGTCTGGCCCGTCGTCAGGTCGTGGCGAAAATTCGTCGTCGGATAAACGAACGAAGTATAGCTAAAAAAAAGCTCCGGCTCGCCTTCGCGGCCGACAAACCCGCCGACGGTGCCCACACCGGGCAGCTCGATGTCGCGAAGATGAGTGCCCTCGCGGTCAAACACGACGAGGCGGCTCCGGGCATCGGTCAGATAATTCACGACGAAGTGCCCGCCGATGTAACCGGCGGCCTCGATAACATCCTTCGACTCGGGCACGAGCGTCCGCCAATTTGCGCGGTCGGGCTGCGCCAGGTCGATAGCGAGGACGCGATGGCGCGGGGCCGCGAGGTCGGTGTTGACGTAGAGGACTGGGCCGGTGTTACCGAGGACGGCATATTGCGCCTCCAGCACGTCGATGAGCTTCACCACGGTGCCCTGCACCTGCGGGTGCTGCGGATCCTGTAAGTCGAGATAATAGAGGCGGTGTCGCGGGTCGGTGCCTTGCGCGACGTAGATGAACAGATAGCGGCCGTCTTCGGTGACGCCGGCTCCGAGGCCCCATTTGGGCTCATCGGGCCGCTCGTAGACCAGCAGGTCGTCGACCTGCGTCGTGCCGAGGCGGTGGTAATAGATTTTCTGGTTGGCCAGATCGCTGAAGACTTGGTTGCCCTCCCTGCGGGGCTCAGGGTAGCGCGAGTAAAAAAATCCCTTGCCGTCCTTCGTCCAGCTGAAGCCCGAAAATTTTACCCATTTGATGACGTCGACGGTGTCTTTGCCCGTGGCGAGGTCGAGCACGCTGTATTCGTTCCAATCGGAGCCGGCGGTGGCCAATCCGTAGCCGAGCCACTTCCCGTCGGGCGATGGCGCGGTGGCGGTGAGGGCCACGGTGCCATCCTTCGAGAGCGTGTTCGGGTCCAGCAGCATCCGGCCCTCGGCCGCGAGGCTGTCCTTCACGAAGAGCGGCGCCTGGTTTTGCAGTCCGGTGTTATGCGTGTAGAAATAGCGCCCGCCCTCCTTCGTCGGCAGACTGAAGCGCGGGTAATTGATCAACTCCAGCAGCCGCTGCTTGATCGCGTCGCGCTGCGGGAGGTTTTTCAGAAAGTCGAAAGTCACTTGATTCTCCGCCTCAACCCACGACTTCGTGCCGGCCGAATCGACATCCTCCAGCCAACGGAACGGATCGGCGACTTTGGTGCCATGATAGTCATCCGTCTGACCAGATTTTCTGGCTTCCGGGTAATTCCACGCCGCGCCAGCCAAAACGGGCACGAGCGCGGCGAGTAAAGTAAAACGGGCCATAGTTCGCATCGCCCCAGTCAGCCGGATTCTGCACCCGCGCGCAAGCTTTGGGCGCGGCCGTAGGAGATGGGAGCTTCCATGCGCTGCACTCTTGCCCTTCACTGCTTCCGTGTCTTCCGTGGGCGCCGTGGGCACCTCTTCGTCACAACCCGCGACCTCCACCGACCGGCTCGCCCGGCAGATGCGCTTCGCGCTCGAGGTCGACCAACTGAAAAATGTCCTGCGCCGCACCTACGTCACCGGCAGCGGCCGGCCCGAGAACAGTGCCGAGCACACCTGGCACATCGTGCTGATGACCGTCACGCTCGCCGAGCGCAGCGCCTTCCCCAACCTCGACGTGCTCCGTGTCATCAAGATGCTCCTCATCCACGACGTCGTGGAGATCGATGCCGGTGACACTTTCGGCTACGATACTGCGGCCCACGCCGACAAACGCGAGCGCGAGGTAAAGGCCGCCGAGCGCATTTTCGGTCTGCTCCCGCTGGATCAAGCCGCCGAGTTCCGCGCCCTCTGGGAGGAGTTCGAAGCCACCGCCACACCCGAGGCCAAGTTCGCCCTCGCGATGGACCGCGTGCAGGCCGTGATGCTCAACCTCGCGGCCAACGGCGGCGCGTGGAAAGAGCATGGCATCACGCTCGAACGTATTCTCGAGCGCAACGCCGTCATCGGCGACGGCGTGCCCGCTGTATGGGAATTGGTCAAGCAGCAGATTGAAGCGCTGATGGCTGCGAAGTAGGACTCCAGTGAAGCCCGCTCAGTGCAAATCCCGGAAGCTGCCGAACTCGGGGTCGAACAGCCGCCGGTAGGTGCGGGTAATCATGCCATCCGTCAGACCGGAGAGATAATCGCAGATGCGGCGAGCTTTGC
>JANXWT010000410.1 GCA_025351035.1 Opitutia bacterium
TGACGGCACGGTCTGGGCGAGGGGCGGCAATGGCTCTGGGCAACTCGGCGACGGCACAGGGATCGAACGCCATACGCCCGTGCAAGTCAGCGGTCTGAGCGGCGTGACTGCAATCGGATGCGGCGGTGAGCAAGGCCAAGCGTTGAAGGGCGACGGCACGGTCTGGGCGTGGGGCATCTATTACTCTTACCAAAACGGTGCCAGCAACTACTTCAGTCACTACACGCCGGCGCAGATCAGTGGCCTGACCGACGTGCGTGCCATAGCGTGCGGCTCGGCGCATTCTCTGGCGCTAAAGAATGACGCCACACTCTGGGCTTGGGGTAACAACAGTTTCGGGCAACTCGGCGACGGCACAACGACCGATCGCTACACGCCGGTGCAGGTCAGCGGCCTGACCGGTGTGCGCTCCTCGACCAGTGGTTATATGCATTCGCTGGCCTTGAAAAAAGACGGCACTGTCTGGGCATGGGGTTCCAATCTCCATGGTGAGCTCGGCGACGGCACGATGGCGGATCGTAATTCGCCGGTGCAGGTAAGCGGCGTGACTGGCGCGACTGCTATCGCGGGCGGCCAGAGTATATCGCTGGCCATTATCACCCTGCCCGTCGGCTCCCCCACGATCACCACCCAGCCCACCAACAAAACGGTCGTCGCCGGCCAGCCCGCGACTTTCACGGTCGGAGTTGACAACCCGCCAGCGTCGCTCGTCCAGCAATCATCGTCCACGGGCTCACGCTACCTTGCCGCCAGCATTCCCTCTGATCCCACCTACCAATGGCAGGTCTCCACTGACGGCGGCTCCAACTGGAATGACCTGACCAACGGGGCGCCCTACTCCGGCGCGGACACTCCCACGCTCACCGTGACCACCAGCACCGGCCTGAATGTCTACGTCTACCGCTGCGCCGTCACCAACACCGTCGGCATCACCACCAGCGACGCGGTCGTGCTCACCGTGCACCTCGGATTCGAGGGCTGGCGCGCACTCAAGTTCACCGCCGGTGAACTCGCCGATTCGAGCAAGAGCGGACCCAACGCCATCTACGGCACCGACGGTCTCACCAACCTCGTCAAATACGCCCTCGGTCTCGACCCCAAGACCACCACGACCACCGGCCTCCCTGTCACCAGCAACACCGCGAACGACTGGGTCTACACCTACACCTGTCCGTCGGACCGCTGCGATCTCGCCTACGCCGTCGAAGTCTCGACCGATCTCATCAACTGGACAACGTCGGGCGTCGCGCACGAGTATGTCTTCTCTTCCGGTGGCATCGAAACTTGGCGCGGGCGTTTCTCGCGCGCCTCCGCTCCCAAGGTTTTCTTCCGGCTGCGCGTCTCCCGGCAGTGAATCAGCGGCAAGGCCGGGCGCGTGATTCGCCTTGGCCCACCGGATTGCGCCTTCGGACGGGGGCCCGCCGCGAGCGCAGATCGCGCGGACCGGACTGGGCGGCGAAAAAATCTTGATCTGACTGGAACTATTCCTCCGATCTGCCACACCCAGTGCTTCAAATCCGAAGCCTACCGCCGATTCCACCATGCCGTTTTTCTCCAGCCATTGTCGCCTCCTGCTGCTGAGCCTGCCGCTCGCGGTCGCGCTGCGCGCCCAGACCACACCGAGCCTGACGCACACGCTGCCGGTCCAGAATTTGTCCGTCGCGGGCGCGGCGGCGACGATCGATCTGCGCGGTTATTTCGGCCTGCCCGGCGTCTCCGGCCAAGTGGTGCAATTTGTCGTGCAGTATCGGGGCTTAGGTGGGCCGACCGCCGTCACCGACCGTTTCAATCTCGAGCTCTTCGCCAGCGCCGCTCCGATCACCGTCACGAATTTCTTGAGCTATGTGAACAGCGCCGCCTACACGAACACCATCTTTCACCGCTTGGAGCCGAATTTCATCATCCAAGGCGGCGGTTTCCAGGCCAACGCCAACCTCAGCGCGATCAGCGCGGCGGCCCCGATCCAACTAGAATACAATCTGCCCAATATTCGCGGGACGATTGCGATGGCGCGCACCACTACACCCAACAGTGCGACCAGCCAGTGGTTTTTCAACACGGTCGACAATACGACTGACTTGGGAACCGCAAATGGCGGCGGCTATGCAGTTTTTGGACGGGTGCTTGGTTCGGGCATGACCATTGTGGATGCCCTCGCCGCATTGCCCACCTATACCTTGGGCGCCGACCCATTTACGGAGCTGCCGCTGCACGATGTGCAACCCGGGCAAGCAAACCTGCTCGTCGCAAATCTCACCACGGTAAGTTCCGTCACGGCCATCCCGATTTATCCCGCGGCGAGCGGCGGCACCGCCG
>JANXWT010000500.1 GCA_025351035.1 Opitutia bacterium
TCGGAATATTGAGATCCAACACCGCCACGCCGCCGTGCATCTTGAGTGCGCGCACCGTCGCCACGATCACGATGGCGGCGGGCTTCATGCCCGACTGTCGGCACTTGATGTCGAGAAATTTTTCCCCGCCGAGATCGAACGCGAAGCCGCACTCCGTCACCGCAAAGTCGGCGTGCGCCAGCGCGAGTCGCGTCGCGAGCACGGAATTGCACCCGTGCGCGATGTTCGCGAACGGGCCGCCATGAATGAACGCCGGCACGCCCTCGACCGACTGCACGAGGTTCGGCATGATCGCTTCGCGCAACAACGCGAGCATCGCGCCGGTGCAGCGGAATTCCTTCGCATAGACCGGCGTGCCGTCGGTCGCGAAACCGACCACAATGCGGTCAATGCGCGCGCGCAGGTCGTCCATCGATTCTGACAGGCACAGGATCGCCATGATTTCCGACGCCGCGGTGATGTCGAATCCGCTCTGACGTTCGCCTTTCTTGCTGCCGCGGCTGACGGTGATGTTGCGCAGCGCACGGTCGTTCACGTCCATCACACGCTTCCACAGCACGCGGTCGGGCGTGAGCCGCGTTTGCAGATTGAAGAGCTGGTTGTCGATGACGGCCGAGAGCAGGTTGTGCGCGGCGGTGATCGCATGAAAGTCGCCCGTGAAATGCAGATTGATCGACGTCGCGGGTTGCACCGTACTCTTGCCGCCGCCGGTCGCACCGCCTTTGCGGCCGAAGACCGGACCCATCGACGGCTGCCGCAACGCGAGAGCCACGGACTGGCCGAGCTTCCGCATCCCCTGCGCCAGGCCAATCGAGATGGTGGTCTTGCCCTCGCCTGCCGGCGTTGGCGTGATGGCGGACACCAGAATCAGCCGCCCTCGCTCGGGCTTGCCCTTGAACGCAGCGAGCGCAACCTTCGCTTTGTCCTGCCCGTAGAAGAGCAGATGTTTTTCCTCGATGCCTAATTCGCGTGCTTTCGCAGTAACGTCATTCATAAAAGGTAGAGACGGCTCCAGCTAGCTGTCCCCGCTACAGTTGCTCAATGTCATAATGACCTCCGCTTCCTTTGAATTGCCCGGCTTACACGTCGAATTAGACAAACTCGTCTATCGCCACGGCGGCGAACAGTTGCCGCCTGACCGGCCGCACGCCTTCATCTACTATCTCACGATCACGAACCACTCGTCGCGCACTGTCACTCTGCTCGGCCGTAAATGGGTCGTCGAGCACGCCGACGGCACGCAGCTCGTCGTCGAGGGAGACAAGATCGTCGGCGAGACGCCGCGCCTCGCGCCGGGCGGGCACTTTTCCTACAACAGCTACCATGTCACCTCGTGCAATGCCCGCGCACACGGCAGTTTTCACGGCGTCGATGAGGACAACCGCCGCGTTTTCGTGCGCATCCCAGCGTTTGACCTGAAGATTCCGGGCAGCGTCTGAGTTGGGGTTGCCACTCCTACAACCAGACGGGCGCGCCTTCTTCGGCAATCATTCCTGCTCCCTCAATTCACCGCTTGCCCTTCCAGGCCCGCGCTCTCTCTTTGCAGCGCACTCCTCATGAAGATCATTGACCTCAACAGCGACGGCGGCATCGGCGCAAACTCGCTCTACATCCAGCTCGGTGATTTTCACCTCGTGATCGACAGCGGTCTGCATCCGAAAAAGGTCGGCCGCCTCGCCGCGCCGAATCTCGCCCCGCTCAAGGGCGTCACGCTCGACCTGATCATCATCACGCACTGTCACCTCGACCACATCGGTTCGCTGCCGGTGCTGATGCGCTCCTTCCCCGACACGCCAGTGGTCATGACTCTTCCGAGCCTCATGCTCATCGAGCGTATGCTGCACAATTCCGTCAATGTCATGCTGCGCGAGCGCGAGGAGAAGGGCATCGCCGACTATCCGTTGTTCACGCACGACGAGATCGACCGCATGAAGGACCGGCTCCACGCGCAAAAATTCAATCTGCCTAGGAAATTTTCCGGCGCGCGCGACGAGCTCGAGTTCACCTTCCATCCCGCCGGACACATCCCCGGCGCCGCGGGCGTCGAGCTCGTCTACAAGCATCGCCACATCTTCATCACCGGCGACGTGCTCTTCAACGTCCAGCGCATCCTCGACGGGGCCAAGTTCCCCAAAGACCGCTTCGACACACTCGTCACCGAGACCACCCGCGGCGCTTCGGAGCGCACGCCCGGCCACTCACGCTCGAAGGAGATGCTCCGCCTCATCGCGACCATCAACGCCGCCATTGAGCGCGGCGGCTCCGTGCTCATCCCCGTCTTCGCGCTCGGACGCATGCAGGAGGTCATGGCGATCCTTCATGACGCCCGGAAATTCCACCGTCTTGTCGAGGCCCCCATCTTCGGCTCCGGCCTCGGCATGGATATCTCCGATTACTTCGACGACATCTGCAAGAAGACCGGTCTCGTCCACTTCACCCGCTCGATCCTTAAGGAACTCCGCGTGAAAAAAATGCCCCGCGATCTCGTCGCGGGCAAGGAGCCCGGCGTGCAAGGCATCTACGTCGTCAGCTCCGGCATGATGGTCGCCAATACGCCCTCCTATCAGCTCGCCTCCTGCCTCGCCGGCAGTCCGAAGCACAGCATCTGCTTCGTCGGCTACTGCGATCCCGACACGCCCGGTGGTCAGCTCCAGGCCGCGGCCCACGGGTCGCAGTTCCTCTTCGACGCCGTGAACGTGCGCGTGAAACTCCGTTGCGCCGTCGAGCGCTTCGAACTTTCCGGTCACGCCGACCGCGAGGAACTCCTCGACTACGCGCTCCAGTGCAATCCGCGCTCCATCGTCCTCACGCACGGCGATCCCGATGCGCGCGCGTGGTTCACCGCGCAACTCGCCGCGAAACTCCCGAAGACCAAAGTGCTCGATCCCGTCCCGTTGCAAAGCTACCAAGTGTAGTCCCCGCGTCTGGCCCATTCGACCTCGCGAATGAAAACCGCACTCTTCTCCGTTCTCGCGCTGCTCGCCTTCGCCGCCAACTCCGTCATCTGCCGCCTCGCCCTCGGCCGGCAACTGATCGACGCCGCGAGCTTCACCAGTGTCCGCCTGCTCGCGGGTTCCGCGATGCTGCTGTTGCTTCGCCGGCTGCTCGCGCCGGGCGAAGCGCTGCGCCTCGCCGGCA
>JANXWT010000436.1 GCA_025351035.1 Opitutia bacterium
GCGCGACGCGGAGCACGGGCGGGAACGGGATGACGCTGACAAACGGAAAATCCACATTTAGCGTCCGAGTAAAAACTGGTGTCGTCCCATAATCAATCCAACCCGGCGACTCCAGAACCCGCGCGAAATTGGCGATTCTCCAAGCTATCAGTGTGCGGTTTCCGCTCTCATACACACCCTCAAACTTCGCCCACTCATGCGGCAACGGGCCATAGCGTTTACCATCCTTGCCTTGAACTCGCGCATCGTCATCCCATTTTCCGTCCGGCGACGCCCAGCCGGGGGCGACGGGATTGATGAAATGCTTCTCGCCCGTGAGGCTCGTGTGCGTGCCGTGGCTGCCGTCGAACGCGATGCCTTTCCAGTCCACGAAATCGCCGGTCGTGGCGGCGGCGACGCGCATCGTGTCGTGGTCGTAAATCATCCACGCGCGGCCCTTGGTCACGCCGCCGGGGCCGTCGTCGAGGCGCACGGCGATGCCCTTCTGCGCGATGTTGCCCGCCGCGACTTCGAGCGTCCAAAAAAGCGCGTTGCCCAGTTCCATCCGGCGATACGGCGGCGGCGTGGTGTCCGCCTTTTCCTCCTCCACGCTCACCAACCCGCGCGGCAGCGAGGCGAGATACGCGGGCGTGACGGCGGCGAACTGCGCCGGATTGTGCGGGCGCACGAACGTCTCGCGGATGTATTGGATGACGGAATATTTCTGCGCCGTGGTGTATTGCCCCTGCGGCACCATCTGGCCGAAGCCCTTCGTGAGCGTGAGATACATCGCGAACGGGTCGGAGCCGTTCTTGAACTGGCCCTCGGCGAACCGCAGCGCCGTCGGCAGCGAGCCGGGCGCGTCCTTCGTGCCGTGGCAGACGACGCACAGCGTCTTGTAAATCTCCGCGCCTTCCGCGAGCGACTTCGCATCCCACGCGCCAACAATTTCCGCGTGGTCGCTGCGCTCCAGCGGTTGCACCCAGCCCGAGCCGCCTTCGATGACAGGTTTGTTTCCGCCCTTCGGCGTGTGCGCGAAATCCGGAGTGCTCGCGCCCGCGCCGCCGCTCTTGAACAGCAGCGCGACTTCGCCGTCCGGCAGCGCGCGGTTCCACACTTTCACCGCGCTGATTTTGCCTTTGGAAAAATCGCCGCCGAAATCTGGCGCGGCGCGGCCCGCTTTGAAGACGTGCCCCGTCGCGTCGGGCTTGGTGAAGCTCGCCTTCTCCGCGACGCGCTTGCCATCGAGCCACAGCCGCGCCGTGCCGCCGCTGACGCTCAAGACGACCGTGTGCGGCTGGCCGTCGTTCACGGCGGGGCCGCCCGTCATCGCGCCCAGCCAGCCGATGTCATACACGAGCCGCCCGCTGCGAATGAGCAGCGCCTTCGCGTCCGGCGACCACTTGCCCGCCGGTGCGCACATCGAGAAAAGAGTGCCCGCCCCATTCGCCTCGAACGCCGCCAGCGCCGTGAAGTCCGCGCCGAAGTCGAGCTTCGCGTCCGGGAAATCCCGCGCGCCCGTGCTCGCGAGCGACGGCGCCGCCTCCGGCCCGCGCACGAGCTTGCCCGCGCTCCACACACGCAACAGCGGCGCGCCCTTGGCCGGATGCTCGACCGCGACGTCATGCGGCCCCTTCGCGTCGAGCGTCAGCACCAGCGCGTCACTCAGTCGCACCGTCGCCGCGCCATCGAGATGCAGCCGGTAATTCAACGGCCACTCCGCCGCGTCGAGCGGCACCGCATCGCGCGGCGCGGCGGCGGCAATGGGCGCGAACCTGAGCACGGCGAGCAGGGCGAAGAAAATGGAGACGGTTCTCACGGTGCGAGAGGGAATAGTTTCAAGAAGCCCTGCGAAACAAGTGAGCCGTCATGGAGTGCGGCGGGAAACGAAGCGCCACGCCGCTTTTCGAGCGGACGGGAGAGCCACGAGGTTCGGGAACTGGTCGCGCGGACGAAAGCGGTGTCGCGCTGCGCTTGCCACCGCACTCCAAGATGGGCGCTGCCGCTCATTCGGTCGTGATGGAAGGGGGCGGATTCATTTTGCGGCGGGTGCGCCCCACAATTTTCCCAGCAACTCAAACATCTGCGGGTCGTGCGCCTTCAACTGCTCGCGCGTGTAGGGGAAGAAATCGTTGTGGCCGAAGAACGCCTCGCTGCACTCGGCGAAGTATTCCTGCGGGTTGGTCAGCGCGTAGGCGCGGTCCATGCGCTTGCGGCCCTCGGAATCCTGGCGCTCGACGCGGTCGTATTTGCCGCCGGCTTTCGCGCGCTCGTAGGCGGCCTTGAGCTCGGCGTTGCCGTGCCCGCCCGGCAACACGCGGTCGTGATAGGCGTGGGCGAGTTCGTGCAGCGCGAGCACCGGCATCTGGCGCGTCTCGGCCTCGAAGATGCGGACGTTGGTGAACTCGACACCCTTGGCCATCGCCGGGTCGCGGTCGTGTTCGCGGAGCCAGCCCGCGTCGGGATGATACTCGGCGCGCGGCTTCACTCCGGGATACTCGGGCGAAACGTAGAGCGGAACTTTCTTCAACTCCGCCACGGCCTTTGCGGG
>JANXWT010000012.1 GCA_025351035.1 Opitutia bacterium
GGCGGTGATTGAACTGCAGAATTTAGGTTTATGTTTCCCATGCCCGCCGCTAGACTCACGGCTCATGCCGAACCTCAGGAAGAAACGTAAAACCGCAGGCCAGCCCGCCTCTCGGGTGCGGCCGGGTGCGCCCGCGGCGCATACCGCTCTGTGCCTGAACAGCATGCGCACCGAGGGCGAACTGCACGCATTCCTGATCGAAGAAGTGGCTGCGCTGTTCGGCGCGCAGCGCGTGCTGCTGGTCCTGGAAACGCCGGCCGGCCTGCGCAGCGCGGGCTCGCTGCTGCCCAGCGATGAGCAAGCCCCGCCCCTGCTGAAAGCCATCACGCCCTGGCTCGAATCGGCGCGCCGAACCCGGTCGGGCCGTCTGCGCCATGGACCCGAAGGCGTCGAGCCGGCCGCCCAGCGCAGTTGTCTCATCGCCCCGTTGCTCGCTCAGGACGAGTTGCTGGGCTACCTTTACGCGGACATCGAAGGCGCGTTCGGCCGTTTCCACGAGGCCGACCGCGACCGGCTGGCGATGCTGGCCTCGCAAGCGGCCATGGCGCTGGTCAACATCCGCTTCGCCGCAGGCCTGGAGCGCAAGCTGGCCGAGCGTACCGCCGAGTTGGAGCAGCGCGCGAGCGAACTTGCCGTCATCAACAGCATCCAGCAGGGTGTGGCCGCGGAACTTGGTTTCCAGGCCATCGTCGACCTCGTCGGGGACAAGCTGCGCGAGATGCTGCGTTTCGGCGACGTCCAGATCGTGCTTTGGGATGCGCCGAGCGGCACCGCGCACGTGCTGTACGCGTACGAACGCGGCGAGCGGATTCAGGTACCGCCGAGGCAGCCGAACCCCGACGGGCCCATGTACAAGGCGCTGCAAGCGAAGCGCCCGGTGATCGCGAATAACCGCGCCGAAATGACCGCCTGGGGCCTGCGCACCGTCAAAGGCACGCGGCCGAGCCTGGCGACAGCCATCATGCCGATCTTCTCAGGCGACCGGATGATCGGTTCCATCGTGATCGAGAACCACGAGCGCGAAAACGCATTCGGCGAAGCCGAGGTGCGGCTGCTGAGCACCATCGCCGCGAGCATGGGTGTGGCGCTGGAAAACGTCCGCCTGTTCGACGAAACCAAAGAGGCGCTGGAGCGGCAGACTGCCACCGCCGAGATCCTGAAGGTCATCGCAAGTTCGCCGTCCGATGTGCAGCCGGTGTTCGACGCCATTGCCAAGAGCGCGCAGCGGCTGATGGGCGGGGTCGGTGCCGTGGTGACGCGCGTCGTAGGCGACGCCGTACACTTAGCTGCATTTACTCGCATAGACCCGGCGGCGGACGCTACTCTGACGAGCCGCTTTCCCATGCCGATCGCCGCCTCAACGGTCGCGGAAACGATCGCTACGGGAGTCGTGCTGGTAGTGAGCGATACCGAGACGCACCCGAGACATGACGAGTGGCGGCGCGAGTCGGCGCGAGCTTTCGGCTATCGCAGCTATATCGGCGTACCGATGATTCGGGACGGCAAGGTGATTGGCACGGTCAATGTCTCCCGGCGCGATCCAGGAGCGTTCTCGGATGACGATATCGCGTTGCTCCAGACCTTCGCCGACCAGGCGGTGATCGCGATCGAGAACGTGCGGCTGTTCAACGAGACCAAGGAAGCGCTGGAGCGGCAGACGGCGACGGCGGAAGTGCTGGAGGTCATCAGCCGCTCGATGGACGACGCGCAGCCGGTCCTGGAGAAAGTGCTCGACAGCTGCGAGAGGCTGTACGACGGAGCGATGATCAATATCAGCCAAGAGAAGGACGGGCTCATCCACCAGCTCGCTTTCCGCGGCCCCCCGAGTGCCGCCGAGAAGTTGAAGGAGATCTATCCGCTCCCTCTCGGCGGATCGCTGAGCGAGCGTGCGATGGCCGCAGGTCGCATCCTGCAGGTCGCCGACATGGCTGCGCTGCCCGACCCGCCGACCTACCTGGCCGAACTGGTAAAGGCCGTGGGCAACTTCTCGATGATCACCGCGCCGCTGTGGTGGGAGGGCCGGCTCACCGGGATGCTGAGCGTCTCGCGCACCCCGCCACGCCCGTTCTCGGAGATGGAGGAGGCGCTGTTGCGCAGCTTCGCCGACCAGGTCGTTGTCGCGATCCAGAATGCCCGCCAGTTCCGCGACACGCGCGAGGCGCTGGAGC
>JANXWT010000067.1 GCA_025351035.1 Opitutia bacterium
GTGCCCGCCTTTTCCGTTTATGCACGACGCCCTGAAGGAACTCATCGACTGGTATCTGAAGTCGCTCGAGTCCGGCGGCTATCCGCTGATCGTGCTGCTGATGGCGATCGAGAGTTCGATCGTGCCGTTGCCGAGCGAACTCGTCATCCCGCCCGCCGCCGTCATCGCGATGAAGACCGGCAACCTCTCGCTGTTCGGCATCGTCGTCGCCGGCGCGTTCGGTTCGTGGATCGGCGCCACCGCGATGTATTGGGCGTCACGCTGGGCCGGCCGGCCGCTCGTGCTGAAGTTCGGCAAATTTCTCCTGATCACTCCCGCGAAGGTCGCGCAGGCCGAGGCGTGGTCCGCCGCCTACGGCAACTACGGCATCTTCGCCTCGCGCATGCTGCCCGTCGTGCGGCATCTCATCGGCATCCCCGCCGGCATCGTGCGGATGGATTACTGGAAATTCTCGCTCTGGACCTTCGTCGGCTCGGGCATCTGGTGCGCCGTGCTCTGCTGGCTCGGCGTCAAGGCCGGCCAAGACGAGGCGCTCATGCGCGGCGAGCTGCGTTCGCTCACACTCTGGGCGGCGGGCATTCTCGCTGTGCTCGGCGTCATCTATTGGACGTTTGTCCACCGGCACTTGAAGGCGGCGCGCGAGTGATCGCGAACCGGTGCGCTAAAACGGCTTGAATTCCCACAGCGCGGACGAATGCTTCGCGCATTCTTGTTTTTGCGAGTGTAGCACAATGGATAGTGTAGTGGCCTCCGAAGCCATTGATCCGGGTTCGACTCCCGGCACTCGCACCACTGACGAGGGCCTCTTCTGCGGGTCCATGCGCTTGTTCGATATACTTTGACGCCGGCCAGATGGAAATTGCCGCCAGCGCCGGGCCGCTCCTTTCTCCGCGCCAGACGCGTGGCTGACAGTTGTGCCGTGTTCGTCGAACATCCATTGCTACTCCGGTGCGTCTTCGCCGTCGCCAAAGACGGTAAACTCCAAGGCTGGGGCTTTCTCCAATCTCCGGTTGCGCGCCCGCCCGGAGCCTGCACCTTGTCCTCCCGTGCCTGATCCTGCGACCAGTCTGCGCACCAAGCTCACCGGCGTTTGTCCGGCAGCGCAGCCCTATGCCCTCGCGCAACTGCTCGCCGAGCATCCGGCTGCCATCTGGCTCGTCGTGCTGGAGGAAATGCCCGCGGCCGCGGCCCTCGCCGATGACATCACTCTTTTCTATCGCGCCTTGGGCAACAAGGCCGGCTTGGAAATCAAAACATTTCCAGAGGCCCAGAGCGACACTCGCAACCTGCGCGAAACCCTCGACGCCGCCAGCGACCGCCTCGCCGTGCTCAGCAAGCTGAACGGCCTGCGCGCGGTGCCCAGCGCGCCGCTTATCATCATCACGACTCCGGGAGCGTTGCTCCAGCCCGTGCCGGCGCTTGTCGATTTCGCGTCGCGGGAGGTCGAGCTTAGGCGCGGCCAAGTTCAGCCGTTCCAGGCCCTGCTCGCACTGCTGCACTCGTATGACTACGACAGCGAGGCCGTCTGCGAGACACCCGGACAATACGCCGTGCGGGGCGGCATCATCGACGTCTATCCGATCACCGCGCATCAACCCTACCGGCTGGATTTCTTCGGCGACATCCTCGAGGACATCCGCACGCTTGATCCCGTCACCCAACGTTCGGGCGAGTCGTGCCCCGCCATCACGCTCACCGCCGCGCCGCAAATCCACGCTTTGCCGGGCGGTTTCTCGGATAACACCGAGGGTCGAACGAAAAACTGGTCCGGACAAACACCGGGCGGACAGCTCAGCCGCAGCGAAGGCTGCGCGACTGATCCCGGGCTGGCAGCAGCCAGCAACAGGAAGCCCGCAACGGTGCATGCCGCCGAGCAAGCGTCACTCTTCGACTACTTCGGCGCAGCGACCAATGCTGTCCTGCTCGAACCAAAGTCACTTGAGGAGCTCTTCGACTCGCTCGCACCGGATGGGGCCGGACCGATGCTCGAACGATTCGTCCAGTCGACGGCGCGGCTTTTCGGGCTGAGCGACCTCGACCTCACGAGCGAACTTTTCGACGGGGTCAGTCAGGAGATGACTTGGGACACCGAATCTCTATCACATCATCGGTCATATCCGGCAGAACGCCTCCTCGCCCACGAGCGGCTGCAAGCCGAAGAATACTCCCGCCGGCAGTTTCTCGAAAAGGTCGCGGCGTGGATGCAGGCCGGCATCGCCGTGGATTTTGTTGTTTCGCACCAGACGGAGGAAGACCGCATCCGCGAGCTGCTCGGCGAAACCGCCGCGTTGAAGAAACTCAAGCCACGGTTTCTCCACGGCTCGCTGAACGAGGGTTTCCGCGTGACGTTCCGCGAAGGCAAGTCGGACTCGCCCGGCTACGTTGCCGTCAGCGAGACGGAAATTTTCGGTCGCAAGCGTGCGCGCCGCGCCGCGATCGGCCGCGCCGTCGCCACGCCGTCCGCCGTCGATCAGTTGCTCGATTTCTCCGAGCTCGTCGAAGGCGACGCGGTCGTCCACTTGCAACACGGCATCGCGCTCTTCCGCGGCCTGACAAAGCTGGAAACGCGCGACGGCGTGCGCGAGGTCATCTCGCTGGAATTTTCCGACCGCGTGACGTTGCACGTGCCGCTGCAGGAATCTCACCTCATCAGCCGCTATGTCGGCTTGAGCAAAGTGAAGCCGCAACTCGGCAAAGTCGGCTCCGGCCGCTGGGAAAAAGCGCGGCAAGCGGCCGAGTGCGCCACGCTTGATCTCGCGGCCGAGTTGCTCGGCATTCAAGCGCAACGGGAGGCGCAACCGGGGCACGCCTTCGCGCCCGACAACGCGTGGCAGAAGGAATTCGAGGCCGCGTTTCCTTTCAGTGAGACACGCGACCAGGCGCGCGCCATCGTCGAGGTGAAGACGGACATGGAGCGCACGCGACCGATGGACCGGCTGTTGTGCGGCGATGTCGGCTTCGGCAAGACCGAGGTGGCGATCCGCGCGGCGTTCAAGGCCGTGATGGGCGGCCGGCAAGTCGCCGTGCTCGTGCCGACGACCGTGCTCGCGCAGCAGCATCTGAATACTTTTCGCGAGCGCATGGCCGGTTACCCGGTCGCCGTCGAAATGGTCAGCCGCTTCCGCTCACGCAAGGAGCAGCAGGACATCCTCGCCGCCACCGCCGCGGGCAAGATCGACGTGCTCATCGGCA